>CACOXX010000004.1 GCA_902631265.1 uncultured Pelagibacteraceae bacterium
ACACATTTCTCACTTTTTTAAAGGAGTATCTTTTTTTTGTTAAGAAATTCATTAATAAAACAGAAAATTTATCAAAATTTTTTCTACAGTTTTCATACTCATTAGTATAAATCTTATCTTTAGAGATGAGTTTAAATAAAATTTTATCACTTGCTGCATCCACAATTAAATCAATGATTTTATTTTTGTTCATTTTTTTTCACTCAAATATATCATCAGAAGAAGTGATACAATACAATCCAGATGATCAAGGAGTTTTATCAATAATGTATCATAGATTTGATGAAAATAAATACCCATCAACTAATATCAGAATGAATATTTTTTTAGAACACATTGCCTCTATAAAGGATAATGAGTTTGAGTTTTACAATCCAAAATTATTTAGCGAGGAATTTGATAAACCTAAAGATAAAAAGAAGATACTATTAACTATCGATGATGCATTTTTATCTTTCTATGAAAATGCATGGCCAATCTTAAAAAAAAATAAAATACCCTTTATTCTTTTTGTATCTACAGAGCCAATTGGAAAAAGGGGTTATATGACCTGGGAACAAATTAAAGAAATTGAAGAAGAAGAATTTGCTTTTATAGGTAATCATTCACATACTCACGAATATCTTATAAATTTTTCATTTTCTGATTTTAAAGATGATATCAATAAATCAATTAAAATTTTTAATACAAATTTAGGATATAACCCAATCTTTTTTTCGTATCCTTTTGGTGAATATTCTTTACAACAAAAAAATTTTATTAAAAAAAATTTTAAATATGCTTTTGGGCAACACTCGGGAGTAATAGACAGCACAAAAGATAAATATGAATTACCAAGATTTCCTATTAATGAGAATTATGGAAAAATGGAAAGATTCAGCTCCATTATCAAATACTTACCATTGCAGTATAAAAGTTTTAAACCTGAAGATAAGTACGTGTTAGTAAAAAATAATCCTCCATCGGTTGAAATTGAATTTTTCGATAATCAAAAAAACATAAAGAATATAAATTGTTTTTCTAATGAAGGTGATAATTGGGGTAACCCCAATATTTCAGTCAATGAAAATAATGTTATGAAAATTTCTTTTAGAGAAAAATTTACTTTTAGAAGGGGGAGATTAAATTGTTCTTTAAATGAAAATGGTAAATGGAAGTGGTTTGGTCACCAATTTACGGTTCAAATTCCTAAATAATATTTTTATATTTTACGCTTAGAGGAAGTAGTTTTACTTCATCAAAATCTTTTAATTGATTTTGTTGAATGATTTGTTTTAAAACTTTTGTATATTCTGTTCCTGTTTGAGCGTAATTATCTAAATATTCCGCGAGTTTCAAACTATCTAATCTTTTATTGTCATCTCTTAACTGCGCTCTTATAAATCTAAATTTCTTATAACTTGAATGAGTATTTAAATTTCTTTGGTACGCTCTGACTGATGCTTTAAGCACATTAAACTTCATCACCTTGTAAGTTGCATTTGTATCAGCTCCAGCTGGTTTAATACCCTCTCCTGACCAAGTCCATTGGCCAAACAGCGCATTACCCTCAATAGCAAATCTTGAAGTTCCCCAACCAGTCTCTTTAGCAGCTTGAGCAATGGCAAGGGATACAGGGATTATATCCATCCTAACTTTTAAAGTTGCAAGATCTTTGTTTACAACTCCATATTGCTTAAATTTTTGATTTAACCACTTTATTTCATCTTTTGAATTTTTATTTTTATTTAAAATTGTAAACAGCTTTTTTCTATCAATAATAATCCTATTATTTTCCTCAAGAACTAGTGGCAATATAATTTTTATAAACAAGTTTTTTCTTTTTCCTGAATTCTCAATTGATTTCATTTCATTGGGCAGCAAAGATAGTCTTATAGGTTTAACTTTTTTAGTACGTCTAACTTCAGATAAAGAATAGTTGGTATCTTTAAACAATTGCTCAATTGTAGAAGCGCTTAATCGTACCGTATCCTCTGGCAATTCATCAAATTTAAACACATCCTCAAGAATGTTTGATAAATCAAGACCTTCATCAACCTTTTCTTTATCATCAATACTTTCTCCACTTAAAACTTTCTCAAAATCTGTTTTTGAATTATTGATTTTAGACTGATTGTTACTTGTTATTTGATTATCGATATCGACGGACAGAGGTATGATAAAAGAAAACATGATTATTAAAAAAGATGCTAAACCAGTCAGATATAAAGACTTAAACTCGTCAAATCTAAAATTTATGTTCGTAAAAGGTTTTCTTTTTATTACAATACCTTGTTTTGATAAAATTCTTTTTAATTCTTTAAATTTTTTTAAATCAAAATTTTTCTTTGTCAGACCCGAAAATAAATCTTTTTTCATACTGCCTCAACTTCCTTCACTTCTGGAACATAGTGGCATAAGAGATTTTGAACACCTTTTTTAAGCGTCAGTGTAGAGCTTGGACAACCAGAACAACTTCCTTGTAACTCCACTATAACTTTCCCATCTTTAAAATCTTTAAATTTAATGTCACCTCCATCTCTAGCAACTGCAGGTCTGACCTTGGTTTCAAGTATTTTGATAATTGTATTTTTTACACTTGATAGTTCCTCTGAATTCTCAGATTTTTTTTCTGAAATTATATATTCGTTACCTTGGTCATAAAAATCATTTATGTAAGAAATTATTATGTGTTTAAGATCTTCCCATTCATAATTTGCTTCTTTATTAACCGATAAATAATCATCAGATAAGAAAATTCCAGTTACTCCATTTATTGATAAAATATTTTTAATTAGACTGACAGATGTCTCACTTTTATCTTTGAATTCAACAGGTCCTACTAATGAAACCTTTTTCTGAGTGACAAATTTTAAAGAATTAGGATTTGGAGTATTTTGTGTCTGTATAAACATTAGATTAATATAGTAATTGAAGTCATTTTTTAAAGTAAAATATTTTTAAAAGCCAATAATTTCTTTTATTTTTTTTACTTTATCTGAAGCAATTTTTTCAGCTTTTTGACTTCCATCTTTTAAAACTTGAAGAATATGACCCTTATCTGATTTTAATTTTGATATCTCTTTTGATATAGGTGAAATATTTTCTATCACAACCTCTGATAGTTTTTCTTTAAAATTTGAAAAATTTTTTCCCTGAAATTCATTTAATGTGTCTGTAATTTTTTGGGATTTTAAACTTGAGTATATACCAATCAAATTTTGTATTTCTGGTCTTTTGTTCAAATCTTTTTCATTTGCAGGAAATGATTTTGCGTCAGTTTTTGCTTTTTTAATTTTATTATGAATTTGTTCTACTGTATCAGTGAGATTTATGCGACTAGCATCAGAAGGATCTGATTTGCTCATTTTATTTTTTGCATCTTTAAGACTCATAATACGAGAAAATTTTTCCTGAATCAGGGGGTCTGGTATTTTAAAAAAATCTTGTGCTTTAAAATCTGTATTAAATTTTTGGGCAATATCTCTTGTTAGTTCTAAATGTTGTTTTTGATCTTCTCCCACAGGAACATGAGTTGCATCGTATAAAAGAATATCAGCTGCCATTAAAATTGGGTAAATATACAATCCCACACTTGCTTTCTCTTTATCTTTGCCTGCTTTTTCTTTGAACTGGGTCATCCTGTTTAACCAACCCATTCTTGCAATACAGCTCAGTATCCATGTTCCCTCTGAATGAGCAGGTACCATTGATTGATTAAAAATTATACTTTTGCTTGGATCAATTCCGCTTGCTAAAAAAACTGCAGTCGTCTCAAGAATATTGTCTTTTAATTTTTGTGGGTCTTGTTTTGTGGTAATTGCATGTAAATCTACAACACAATAAATACATTTAGAATTATTTTCAGATTGCAGTTTTACAAAATTTTTAATTGCACCAATATAATTTCCTAAATGAAGATTGCCTGTAGGTTGAACTCCCGAAAATATATTTTTTTGTGACATCTTAATATCTTATTTTAATATCACTTAATTTGAAAGCTTTAGTAAGTAAGGATATTGCAAAATAAATAATCGCTGATGAAATTACTAATAAAAGAAGATAAATAACTTTAAAATTACTATCATAATCTAATTGAACACTGAAAAAATTAATTGAGCTGAAAAGAAATAAAGCCATTAATAAAACTGAAACACATATTTTAAAAAATTGAAACATCAAACTTAAACTTACTTTAAAAAATTTCTTATGATTTAAATAATAATATAATAATAAAGCATTAATCCAGGATGAAATAGATGTTGCAATCGGAATTACTATAAAGCCAAAATCTCTAAAATAATAAATACTTATTGAAGCGTTAATGATGACTGATATTAACGAGAAATAAAAAGGTATCTTGGTATTGTCTCTAGCAAAAACAAAATTTGAGAGAATTTTTATGAGTGAAAATGCAGGTAAACCTAAAGCAAAATAAAATAATGCTTTTGCAGAATTTTCAACACCTTCTTTGTTAAAAGATCCATATCCAAATAACGATGAAACAATTTCTTCTGAAGCAACTAATAGACCTGCCATTGCAGGAAGACTTAAAAAAAGTGAAAGTTCCAATGATTTGTTTTGTATCAAATCAATATCCTTCAATTTTTTTTGAGCAATATAAGAGGATAGTTTTGGAAGTATGACAGTTCCTATTGCTATACCTGCAATGGCAAGATTAATTTGATAAATTCGGTCAGCATAATATAAATATGATACAGCTCCGGCTTGAAAAGACGCAATGATAGTTCCAATTAAAATATTAACTTGAGTTACTCCTGAAGAAAAAATACTTGGCAAAAGTTTTTTAAAAAAACTTTTTATTTTATTATCAGTATTTAAATTTAATTTAAACTGGGGCTTATAAATTTTTTTCAATACTAAAATAAGGAAGATCATTTGAATGAAACCAGCAATTGATACGCCATAGGACATATAAGTCACAAGATGATCATCAAAGTATTTGGCACATAATAATATAATTATTAAAACAATATTTAATATTATTGGTGCGGCTGAAGCAGCTGCAAATTTATTATGCGAGTTTAAAATTGCTGAAAAAAAAGATGCTAAACTTATAAACAATATAAAAGGAAATGTAATCCTTGTTAAGTCGGTTGCCATAATAAACTTTTCAGGATCTGATTTAAAACCTGGTGCTATAAGTGATACAAATAAAGGCATAAATAATTCAACGAGAATTACAAGTCCAAGCAGTGAAAAGGTTAATAAACTCAAAACTTTATTTGCAAATCTTTCAGAATTTTTTTTAGATTTTGTTAACTCTTTTGCGTAACTTGGAACAAAAGCTGCATTGAAGGAACCTTCTCCAAAGATTCTCCTAAACGTATTTGGAATTCTAAATGCAACAAAAAAAGCGTCTGCGATAGGTCCAGACCCAAGAAATATTGCAATGAGAATGTCTCTAACGTACCCAGATACTCTGCTAATTATGGTATAAAAACTAAAAGTCCCAGTTGACTTAATTATATTCATAAATCATATTAGTCTTATTATTGGCTCATTTGTATACATAAATAATCAAAATGAAAAAAAATAAAATTGAACATTACTCTGACAAAGAAGCATTAGATTTTCATAATACTAATAAATCTGGCAAGATTGAGATAATTTCTTCTAAACCGATGACTTCAAAAAGAGACTTGGCTTTAGCATATTCACCCGGAGTTGCTGCTCCAGTAAAAGCGATTTCAAAAAATCCTGACCTTGCATATGACTATACTACAAAGGGAAATCTTGTTGCTGTAATAAGTAATGGCTCTGCAATTTTAGGTCTAGGAAACTTAGGTGCAGTTGCCTCTAAACCAGTCATGGAAGGAAAGGCAGTTTTATTCAAAAGATTTGCAGACATAGACTCTATCGATATAGAAATTGATTCATCTGATACAAAGGAAATTATCAATTCAATAAAAAATATTTCAAAAAGTTTTGGGGGAATTAATTTGGAAGACATAAAAGCACCCGAATGCTTTATAATTGAAAATGAGTTAAAAAAATTATTAGATATACCGGTTTTTCATGACGACCAACATGGTACTGCAATAATTACAAGTGCAGCCCTTATAAATGCATGTGATATTGCAAAAAAAAATATTAAAGACATTAAAGTTGTTATTAATGGAGCAGGTGCATCTGCTATGGCTTGTGCAAATCTTTTTATAAATACTGGAGTTAACGAAAAAAACATTACAATGTTAGACTCTAAAGGAGTAATACATTCAGAAAGAGATAATTTAAACGAATGGAAAAAGAAATTTGCTATTAAAACAAAAAATAGGAACCTTAATGATGCTATTGAGGGTGCAGATGTGTTTTTAGGTCTCTCGCAAGCCGGTGTTTTAAAAAAGGAGATGATTAAAAAAATGTCAAAAAATCCTATTATCTTCGCATGTGCAAATCCAGACCCAGAAATCATTCCTGAGGATGTTGAAGAAGTAAGAGAAGACGCAATTATAGCAACTGGGAGATCAGACTATCCAAATCAAGTTAATAATTTAATTGGCTTCCCATATATTTTTAGAGGAGCTCTCGATGTAAGAGCTAAAACAATTAATGAGGAAATGAAAGTTGCTGCCGTAAAAGCTATAGCTACTTTAGCAAGAGAAAGGGTTCCAGATGAAGTGGTTGCTGCAATGGGTGGAGATAGACCACATTATGGAAAAGAATATATTATTCCATCCACTTTTGATCCAAGATTGATAAGTGTAATTCCTGTGGCAGTTGCTAAAGCTGCTATCAAAACAGGTGTTGCAAGAAAAGATATAGAAGATTTTGATATTTATGCTGAACAACTCAAAAACCGTTTAGATCCATCAGTTGCAGTAATCCAGGGAATTAATTCTCAAATTAAAAAAAATCAAAAAAAAGTAGTTTTTGCTGATGGGGAGGATGAAAATAATTTAAAAGCTGCTATTGCATTTAAAAATAACGGTCTTGGAGAACCAATTTTAATTGCAAAAGAAGATATAGTTAAAAAGAAATTATATGAAATTGGTTATGAAGAAAAACTAGATATCAAAATAGTTAACTCAACAAATAAAGAATTAAGAGAAAGATATGTGAAATTTCTATTTGAAAAACTGCAGAGAAAAGAAGGTTTGCTAGAAAGAGACTGTGATAAATTGGTAAGAAATGACAGAGTTATATGGGGGGCTTGCATGGTTTCTTGTGGAGACGCAGATGCAATGGTAACTGGAAATACCAGACGTTATTCTTCATCATTAGAGAAAATTACAAAAGTTGTAGATCCAAGGCCAGGCGAAATAATGTTTGGTCTAAACATGATAATTAATAGAGGAAAAACAATATTTGTCTGTGATACCTCCGTAATTGAGTATCCAAATGCAAATCAACTAGCAGAAATGGCAATTTCAACAGCTAGAGTTGTAAGATTATTTGGTTTTGATCCTAAGGTCGCGTTTTTATCTCACTCAACTTTTGGTCAGCCTGCAACAGATAGAACAAAACGAATAAGTGATGCAGTACAAATTTTAAAAGAAAGAAAAGTGGATTTTAAATTTGATGGTGAAATGCAACCTGATGTCGCTCTAGAAGAAACTTATAAAGAGTTATATCCATTTTCAGAAATAGTTGGCAACGCGAATGTATTGATAATGCCGAGCCAACACAGTGCAGCGATATCATTCAAAACAATGAAATCAATGAGTAGAGCGAAAGTAATTGGTCCACTTCTTATAGGATTAGGACAAGCGATAGAGATAGCTCCACTTAGAAGTTCAACTTCAGAAATTTTAAACTTAGCATCTGTTGCTGCATATTCTGCTGGTGTAATTGACTATAATAAAAAGAATTAATTTTTTTGAATTCTTAAATCTTCCATCAAAAGAATACTTGCTATCACTTTTTCAACATCTAAAATTGACTTAGCCTCATCAACTACCAATTTAAGTTCATCTTTGGTTTCAGCAATACCATAAATATATATACGTTTCTTGTATGTATCTATTTGGTAATTCCTTGATTTGATTTCTTTATTAAACACCAAAGCTGTTCTCAATTGAGAAGTGATTAGAAGGTCCTTAGCTGACTGTTTAAAATTAAATTCTTCTTTAATAATTATATCATTTCTTACTGATCTTACTCCCTCCGTCTCCCATGCAATTTTAGTAATTTTGAGTTTATCCTCTGGATTATCAACTTTACCAGTTATAAAAATTCTACCATCGAGGACTTTTGATTTAACAGTTAAAAAATACTTTTTATCTTCTAAAGTAAGTCTGGTTGACAAATTTTTTTGCATTATAGTGTCATCAATTTGAGTTCCAATAGATCTTGGATCTACTGCAATTGATACACCCGTTCCAAATATCCCTGTTGTACCTGTTCCAGTACAAGTGTTTAAAAATATTAGCAAAATAAATAAAAACCTAATTTTCATTTTTTTTTTTAAGACAATAATTATAAATTGTTCGCTTTGAGATATTTCTCTCTTTAAAAAAATTCACAATGTCTTTGACTGTTTTCTTCGGTAACATTTTGTTAATCATTTTCTTATCAGATTCGGTAAGATAGTTAAAATTGTTAATTGAATTTTTCTTTTCAGAAAATACGGCTGTTAATTCACCTTTAATATTTAAATCAAGTTTTTTTAAATCACTGACTTTTAATCTAATAAACTCTTCATGTAATTTAGTTATTTCTCTACAAATCACTAGCTCTCTATCATTAAAATATTCTTGAAATTTATCTAAATTTTTAAGAAATTTTCTTGGAGATGAAAACAAAATAATTGCACAATCAACTTTACTTAACATCTCAAGTTCTTTTTTTAACGATGACAATTTTTCAGACAAAAAACCAAAAAAAATAAATTTTTCTGTAAATCCACTAATGGACGCTACTGTAGTAACTGAAGAAACACCTGGAATGGGTATAATTGGTATATTTTTTGAAACACATTCTTTTATAAGTATTCTGCCTGGATCCGAAATGACTGGAGTACCAGCATCTGAAATAAGAGAGATGATGTTATATTTTTGAATTTCAGAAACAACTTCTTTAGAAATTTTTCTCTCGTTAAATTTATGATACGATACCAACTTAGACTTAATATCATAATGAGTAAGTAGTTTTTTTGAATTTCTTGTATCTTCACATAAAATTATATCTGATTTCTTAAGTATATCTATTGCTCTAAAAGTAATGTCTTTTAAATTTCCTATAGGTGTAGAAACTATGTAAAGTCCCTTTTTAAGTTTTTGAGTTTTAGACTTCATTGTTTTAAAAGAATATAATATTTAGTAATGAAATGAAAAATAAAATTAACTTTTTAATATCTATTTTAGCTTTTCTAATAATAAGCTTTATTTCGACATCAGCTTCAGAAAAAATAAAGATTGGATTATTATTACCTTTGAGTGGTGAGAACAAGAATATTGGGACCTCTGTTTTAAGATCTGTGAGTATGGCAGTGAATAAGATTGACAGTTCTAAACTAGAGATTCTACCAAAAAACAATTTCGATGATCCTGAACAAAACTATATAGCTGCTAAAGAACTTTACGATAATGGTGTAAGAATTTTTATAGGTCCAATTTTTGAAAAAAATATTAAAAACTTATCAAAACTAAATGATGCAATTTTTTTATCCTTTACAAATAAACTTGAAAAAAAAGGTAACAACATTATTTCTGTTGGTGTAAATGCATTATCGCAACTTGAAGCAATTGAAAAATTTCAAAAAATAGAAGGACTGGATAAAACAATTTGTTTAATTCCCGAGGATCGTTTCAGAGATGAAATTGAAAAGGGTTTATCTTCAACTAATATAAAATTGAAAAAAAAATATTTTTATGAGTCTGATCCAACTTTGTTAACAAAGAGAATAGAAAAAATTACCAAATACGATAGAAGAAAGCAAAATTTAGCAGATGAAATAAAAAGGGTGGAAGAGTCAGATGAGTTTGATAAAGAAAAAATAATAGAAAACTTGGAAAAAAAGGACACTCTTGGAAAAGTAAATTTCGACTCTGTCATAATTTCTGCCTTCGATGAAACACTTAAAAGTATAACGACATCTTTAATTTACACAGATGTTACACCAAAAAAAACTTATTTCATTACATTAAACCAATGGTTTGATGAGTCTTTACTTAAAGAAGATAGTTCTCAGAGTCTTTATTTTCCTTCAATAAATAAAAAAAATTTTGATGAATTCAAACAGGAATATTTTAATAAATATTCATCCGAGCCAAATCAAATCTCTTTATTAGGTTTCGATATGGTTGGATTAATTTTTTATCTTTCTAAAGTAAATAACTTCCAATTAAGTAACAAAGTATTTGATCAGAAAAATACTTTCAAAGGCAAGATTGGTTTGTTTGAAATAAAGGATAAACGTATAAAACACGTTTTAAATTTTTATAAAGTGGAAAACAATAAATTTAAAAAAATCTTTTAATTTTTTTAAAGGCTTTTGCTCTATGGTCAATTTTATATTTGTAATTTTTGCTCATCTCAGCAAAAGTTCTTTTATGACCATTTGGAATAAAAATCGGATCATATCCAAATCCATTTTTTCCTTTTTTGGTTTTAGATATTTTTCCACTCACTTTACCTAAAGAATAAATTTTTTTTCTATTTGGCCAATAGATAACCAAAGCACAAATAAATCTTGCTGAAACTTTTTTTGTTCTCCATTCTTTATCCTTTTTATCCAATTCTTTGTAGACCCTTTGCATTGCTTTATTGAAGTCACTTTTTTTGCCTCCCCATCGAGCTGAATAAATTCCAGGTTTTTTTTTGAGAACATCAATCTCTAAACCTGAGTCGTCTGATAAACATATTAGATTTGTTTTTTTTGAAAAATATTTTGCTTTAATTAGCGCGTTAGATTTAAAAGTTTTGCCAGTTTCATTAGGGCTTTTGAGATTAAAATCTTTAGTTGAGAAAACTTTTACATTTTTAGGTAATAAATTAGCAATTTCTCTCAGTTTTCCTTGATTATTAGTGCCTATTAATATTTTTGAAATTTTTTTATTTTTCATCTAGTAAATACTAAATTTCTTACCATATAACCTTTAATGCCTGAAGAAAAAAACACCATCGATGAAAACAAAGAAGATTTAGATAAAGATAAGTCTGAAAATAATAAGGCTGAGGAAGAAAAGAAAATAAGCCCTGAAGAAAAAATAGTTGAATTAGAAGATAAGCTGACAAGATCATTTGCTGAACTAGAAAACCAACGTAGAAGATTTGAAAAAGAAAAAGATGAAGCATTTGATTATGGTGGCATGGTTTTTGCGAGAGATGCATTAAACCTTTTAGACAATCTTGAAAGATCGAAACAATCAATAAATAATGATCAAAACTTAGATGAAAATTCAAAGAAGAAAATTATTGACCACATAGAAATTATTTTAAATGACACACTAACAATTTTTAAGAAGAATAATATTGTGCCCGTAGTTTCTATAAATGAGAAGCTTGACCCAAATAAACACCAAGCAATGATGGAGATAGAAGACGAAAGTAAAGAGCCTGGAACAATTGTGCAGGAAATACAAAAAGGATTTATGTTAAAAGATAGACTTTTGAGACCATCATTAGTCGGGGTATCAAAAAAATCACAAAAAACGGGAGAAAAAGAGCCAAAAAAATAAGATATGGGAACTTGTAGATTAAGAAAAAGCACATATATGAGTTTCAAATATAAAAAATTATGAGCAAAGTAATAGGAATAGATTTAGGAACTACAAATTCATGTGTCTCCATAATGGAAGGTACACAGGCAAAGGTTTTAGAGAATGCAGAGGGAGCAAGAACTACTCCCTCGGTAGTAGCTTTTACTGAGAATGATGAGAAGCTTATTGGACAACCTGCAAAAAGACAAGCTGTTACAAACCCTGAAAACACAATTTTTGCTGTCAAAAGATTAATTGGAAGAAACTTTTCTGACCCATCAGTTAAAAAAGATATTGAAACATCTCCTTTTAAAATAATTAACTCAGAAAAAGGTGATGCTTGGATAGAAGCTAAAGGAAAAAAATATTCACCGTCTCAAATATCAGCGTTCGTTTTACAAAAAATGAAAGAAACTGCTGAAAAATATTTAGGTCAGGAAGTTACTAAAGCAGTGATTACTGTGCCGGCGTATTTTAATGATGCTCAAAGACAAGCTACTAAAGATGCTGGAAAGATTGCAGGTTTAGAAGTTTTAAGAATTATTAATGAACCAACTGCTGCATCGTTAGCATATGGTTTAGATAAAAAAGCAAACAAAAAGATTGCTGTTTATGACCTTGGTGGCGGTACATTTGATGTATCGATTTTAGAATTAGGTGATGGAGTATTTGAAGTTAAATCAACAAATGGTGATACATTTCTAGGTGGAGAGGATTTCGATAACACTATTGTAGAATATTTACTTTCTGAATTTAAAAAGGATAATGGAATTGATTTAAAATCTGACAAACTTGCATTACAAAGATTAAAAGAGGCAGCAGAAAAAGCTAAAATAGAATTGTCTTCTGCGGCACAAACTGAAATAAATCTTCCTTTTATTACAGCTGACAAAACTGGTCCAAAACATATAAACTTAAAAATGACGAGAGCTAAGCTTGAAGCTTTAGTTGAAGATTTGATTAAACGAACAATGCCACCATGCCAAACTGCTCTTAAAGATGCTGGTTTATCAGCAGGCGAAATCGACGAAATAGTACTTGTTGGAGGTATGACAAGAATGCCGAAAATAATTGAAGAAGTTAAAAACTTTTTTGGCAAAGAACCGAATAAATCTGTTAACCCTGATGAAGTAGTTGCTATGGGTGCTGCAATTCAAGCAGGTGTACTTCAAGGTGATGTAAAAGATGTATTATTGTTAGATGTAACACCTCTTTCTTTAGGTATCGAAACTTTAGGTGGTGTATCAACTAAACTGATTGATAAGAATACAACTATTCCTACAAAGAAAAGCCAAGTATTTTCTACTGCTGAGGATAATCAACCCGCAGTATCGATAAGAGTTCTTCAAGGTGAAAGAGAAATGGCTGCTGATAATAAAATCTTAGGAAACTTTGAGTTGGTTGGAATTGCTCCAGCACCAAGGGGAGTTCCTCAGATTGAAGTAACTTTTGATATTGATGCTAACGGAATAGTAAATGTTTCAGCAAAAGATAAAGGGACTGGAAAAGAACAAAAGATTCAAATTCAGGCTTCTGGAGGATTAAGTGAAGATGAAATTAGCAAAATGGTTAAAGACGCAGAGGCTAACAAAGAAGAAGATAAGAAAAAAAGAGAAGCTGTTGATGCAAGAAATCAAGCGGATACTCTTGTACACTCAACTGAGAAAAATTTAAAGGAACATGGTTCGAAGGTTTCTGAAACTGATAAAAAAGCTATTGAAACCGCAGCTGCAGATTTAAGGAATGCTTTGAAAGGAACTGATGTTGAAGCAATTAAAAAGAAAACACAAGATTTAGTACAAGCTTCTATGAAACTTGGTGAAGCTATTTACAAATCTCAACAAAGTGCAAAGCCAGCAGAAAATGCTAAAGACCAAAAACAAGAAGGAAAAAAAGACGACAACGTTGTTGATGCAGACTTTGAAGAAGTAAAAGACGAGAATAAAGAGAAAAGCGCCTAAGATAGCAACTATTTGTCTTATTTATTATGACAAAAAGAGATTATTACGACGTCTTGGGTATAAATAAATCAGCCTCACCAGAGCAAATAAAATCTGCTTATAGAAAGCTTGCAGTAAAATATCATCCAGACAAAAACAAAGGTGATAAAGCTTCTGAGGAAAAGTTTAAAGAAGCATCAGAAGCCTACCACGTTTTATCTAATACAGAGAGAAAACAAAACTACGATAATTTTGGACATGCTGCATTTGAAAATGGTGGTGGAGGAAGAGGAGGATTTGGAAACTTTGATTTTTCGAGCCACTTTTCAGATATTTTTGAGGATTTTTTTGGTGAAGGTTTTGGAGGTGGGAGAAGGACAAGAAAATCAAACAATCGTGGTTCAGACTTAAGATATGACTTATCAATCTCCTTGAATGAAGCATATACTGGTAAGAAACAAGATATTAAATTTTCCACATCAGAAAAGTGTGACACTTGTAAAGGAAGTGGGTCTAAGCCTGGTCACAGTGCAAGTTCTTGCTCAATGTGCAATGGTCATGGTCAAGTAAGATCAAGCCAAGGCTTTTTCACAGTTCAACAAACTTGTCCGCAGTGCTCTGGTTCTGGAGAACAAATAACAAATCCATGTTCAAGTTGCAGCGGCCAAGGAAAAAAACAAGCTTCGAAAAGATTATCTGTCACAATTCCAAAAGGTGTTGACGATGGCACAAGAATAAGATTAGCTGGAAAAGGTGAAGCCGGTTCAAGGGGTGCAGGAAGTGGGGATCTTTATCTTTTCATTAACGTTTATTCTCATGATTTGTTTAAAAGATCAGATGAAAATCTGTACTTTGAATGTCCTATATCAATTGCAGACGCAGCTTTGGGGTCAACTATAGAAATTCCTACTATCGATGGAGGAAAAGCTAAAATTAAAATACCAGCAGGTACACAAAGTGGAAAACAACTAAGACTTAAAGGTAAAGGAATGCCATATATAAGGGGAAGTGGATATGGTGACCTTTATGTTCAGCTAAATACTGAAGTACCAATCTCTCTTAATAAAGAACAAAAAGAGTTGCTAGAAAAATTCAGACAAATTGAGAATGAAAAGTCAAACCCTAGTATAAAAAAATTTTTCGAAAAAGCTAAAAATTTTTGGAAAAATTAAATAATGGGTCTTGAACAAATAGTACCAGCTATAGCATTAATTGCGGTTTTAATTTTGGTATTACCAAATTTTTTAAGAAGTAATTCTGAAAAAAAACAACTTTTTAAAAACTTGTCTATTTGGGGTATTATTGTTTTAGTTGTTGTGATACTTTCATATTTAATTTTTACATGAATAAAATTAAATTAGCTGTAACTGGTTGCCTTGGCCGAATGGGTCAACAAATTATCAAATCTTCAAAATTAGATAAAAAATTTAAGCTTGTTACTCTTACTGAAAATAGAAAAATTAATAGAAAAATTTCTGGGATCAAACCTGAATTAAATGATGAAAATGCTTTTAAAAAAGCAAATATCATTATCGATTTCACTATACCAAAATGTACTTTCCAGGTTTTAAAAATAGCATCAAAACTTAAAAAAAAAGTAGTGATCGGTACTACTGGATTTACTAAAAAAGAAGAAGAATTAATAAAAAAATACTCAAGAAAAATTCCAATTTTAAAGGCAGGAAACATGAGTCTAGGAATAAATCTTTTAATGTATCTAACTGAAATTGCATCAAGTTCGTTGGGAAATAATTTCTTAAGCAAAGTTTATGAAGTTCACCATAAACACAAAAAAGATCATCCATCAGGTACTGCCTTAATGCTAGGTAAAGGTATAGCAGTTGGTAAAAAGAAAGATCTTTATAAAATGATTGGCAATAAATATTTCAACAAGAAAACATTTCCTTATGGGAAAAAAATTAACTTTAATTCAATAAGAAAAGGTGAGACTGTTGGAGAACACGAAGTCAAATTTTCGAGTGGTAAAGAAATTATAACTTTAAATCACGAGGCATTTGACAGAGCTTTATATTCTGAAGGAGCTCTTACAGCTGCTAAATGGCTTATGTCTAAAAAACCCGGACTTTACTCAATGAGAAATGTTTTAAATTTTAAATGAGGCTCAAGGAGGCTGAAAAGAAAAAAAGAGCTAAAATAGTTCTTAAAATTTTAAATAAAACTTATCCAAAAATTTCTGTACCATTACATAGCAGAAATGTATTTACACTTTTGATTTCAGTTTTGCTTTCTGCACAATGCACAGATGTTAATGTGAATAATGTTACAAAGGATATTTACCCAAAATATCACAAACCAAAACACTTTGTAAAACTTGGTAGGAAAAAAATAGAAAAATTAATTAAAAGAATAGGTATTTTTAGAATTAAAGCCAAAAGTATTTTTAATTTATCAAAAATATTAATGGAAAAATACGGTGGTCAAGTCCCCAAAACTTTTGAGCAGTTGGAGGAGCTTCCAGGTGTTGGGCATAAAACAGCTAGCGTAGTAATGTCTCAAGGTTTTGGTCATCCAGCATTTCCAATAGATACACATATACATAGATTGGCACAAAGATGGGGACTTACTAACGGCAAAAACGTAGTTCAAACAGAGGAAGATCTTAAAAGATTATTTCCTAAAAAATATTGGAATAAACTTCACTTACAAATAATTTATTATGGAAGAGAGTTTTGCAAAGCTCGAGATTGCTATGGAATAACTTGTAAAATCTGCACATCTTGTTATCCTAATAGAAAAAAACCAGTCAAAACAAAGAAAGCGTAAAATGAAAATTTTGGGAATTGGAAACGCAATAGTTGACGTTATTTGTAAAGTTGATGATGAATTTATTAAAAAAAATAACCTTATAAAAAGTACAATGAAATTAATTTTTGATGAAAAAGAGTTTAAACAATTGTTTTCAAACTTAAAAATTGAAAAAACTGTTTCTGGTGGATCTGTAGCCAATTCAATCGTTGGATTATCACAATTGGGAAATGATGTTGGATTTATTGGTAAAGTAAATGATGATGATCTTGGTGGAAAATATGAGGAAGGTCTTAAGACAGAGAATGTTAAATATTTTTATTTTAAAAAGAAAGAAGAGTTACCAACTGGCACATGTTTAATATTAGTCACTCCAGACTCTGAAAGAACTATGTGTACGTTTCTTGGTACGGCTGGAAAGATTAATGAGAATGATGTTGATGCTAATGCTATCCAAAAAAGCGAAATTATTTTTCTTGAGGGATATCTTTGGGATGAGGGTGACCCAAGAAAAGCATTTGATAAAGCAATAAATAATGCAAATAAAGTTGCTATGTCATTGTCAGATCAATTTTGTGTAGATAGACACAAACCCCATTTTCTAGAATTAGTAAAAAATAAACTAGATATAACTTTTGCTAACGAACAAGAGATTATGTCTTTGATTAATGCGAAAAGTTTTGAAGATGTAATTAATTTTGCCAAAGAATTAAAAAAGTTATTGGTGATAACTAGAGGTGAAAAAGGTGCCATATCTATTAACGGAAATGAAATAACGGAATGTGGAATTAAAAAAAACTTAAAAATAGTTGATCTTACAGGTGCTGGTGACTTATTTGCAGCAGGTTTCTTGCATGGTCATGTCAACAATATGTCTCAAGAAAAATGCTTAGAAAAGGGTACTGAGATGTCATCAAAAGTAATTCAACAAATAGGTGCGCGAATTTAATTACTTTTTCTTTCTCCTAAAACTTCCTTTTCCTTTTTTTGGCTTAATTACTCTTGGTTTATATTTTTTTGAAAATAAATCTTTTGCAATAAAATTTTTCTTTTTCATCAAATAGTATATCCATTTTTATTACTTTTAATTAGGTCATCATTTCCAAACTCAGCCTTTATTTTTTTTCTCAGTCTGTAAATATGAGTTTCAACTGTATGAGTCTCAAGTTCAGAGGAATGTTGCCAAATTTCTTTTTCCAAAGTTTCAACATTTACTGGTTTCTTTGAATTATTTAGAAACAATATCATTTCAGTTTCTCGTTCAGTCAATTTTAAACTTGATTTGCCCTTTTTTAGTTCTCTTGAGTTGATGTCTAAAAAGAAATCTTTAACATTTACATTTGATTGATCTTGATATTTTTTCTGAATAAATCTTACATTTAAACTTTCAATGAATGTAAGAATATTTACCGGAGGTTTAAATTTAATAATTTGATCTTCGTTTATATTTTTAACAAAAAAATTATAATCTTTCTCATGTACAATTAAAATTGAGTTTTCTGTAGAAATACTTTTACTCGCGTATTTATCAAAAAAGATTTCTTGAGTATCAAATTTAAATATTTCGTAACCGATATGTTCTTTGAGTTCGCTGATGATATTGTAAAAGTTTGATAAATTAATTATATATATTTTTTGATTTACCATATAATTTAGAACTTATGATAATTAAGCTAAAAAATAAAGACACCTTAATTTGTGATGATTTCCAATTTAAATGCTCTATTGGTAAAAATGGTTTAAAAAAAAATAAATTAGAAGGTGATAATTGTACTCCGGTAGGAACATTTTCGTTAGGACCAGTTTATTATAGAAACGACAGAGTAGATAGACCTAATACAAAATTAAAAATTCTCAGAATAAATAAACAAATGAGTTGGTGTGATGACCCTAACAGTATTAATTATAATAAAGAAATAAAATTTAATAAAAAAATTAAAGCCGAAAAGCTATATAGAAAAGATAAGATTTACGACATTATAATTGTAATCAATTATAACACCCGAAGAATAATCAGGAATAAAGGGAGCGCTATTTTTATTCATGTTACAAATAATTATAAACCCACTAAAGGATGCATAGCATTAAGTTTAAATGACATTGAAATATTACTAAAGATAATAAGCAAAAATTCAAAAATTAAGATATCTTAGCTTCTATTTCCAAAAATTTTTGAACCAACTCTTATATATGTTGCCTTAAACCTAAGCGCATCCATATAATCGTTCGACATACCCATACTGATTTCTTGTAATTTCAAGCTTTCAGATAAGTTTTGCATTTTTTTGAAAAAAGGAGTCGGATCCTCATCAAAAGGAGGTAAACACATAATACCTATAATGTTAAGATTAAATTCATTCACACATCTTTTGTAAAAACCTTCCAGGTCATCTTCATCAATGCCTGATTTTTGACTTTCTTTACCTAAATTAATTTGTATGAAAATTTTTGGCTTAAAATTTTTTTTTTTTTGCTCTATCGAAATTTTTTCTGCAAGTTTAATACTATCTAATGAGTGGATGTAATCAAATAAAGGTAACGCAAACTTTACTTTGTTTGTTTGTAATTTACCTATTAAATGTAATTTTAAATTGGGAAAATCACTCTTTAATGATGTCCATTTTTCTTGGGCTTCTTGGACTTTATTTTCTCCAAAATGTTGATGACCATGATTTATTAAAGGTAATATGTGACTAATTGGAAATGTTTTTGATACAGCAACAATATTGGCATTTTTAAAGTTACTTATTTCCTCTTTTACTAAATCAAAATTTTTTACTACATTCTCCATATGAATATTAAGTATTATTATTTTATAGATGAATTTAACAAAAATGAAATTGAAAAATTATCTACTAAAATTTCCTTAATTTATAGAAATTATGACAGACAAACTGACTCAATTGAACTTAAAAAATTAGTTTTATATTGTAAAAATAAAAGAAGAAAAGTTTATATTTCGAATAATTTAAAGGCTGCAATCAAGTATGATTTTAACGGTTTATATATACCATCATTCAATAAGAATTTAGGGTTTCGAAACATTATAAAAGAAAATTTTGAAATTATAGGATCGGCTCATAATATTATGGATCTTAGAGTAAAAGAAAAACAAGGATGTTCCTCTATTTTTATAAGTCCTATATTTAAAAATGATAAAAAAAAAAAATACTTAAATGTTATAAAAGCAAATTTGTTAAGAAATTTAACTAATAATAAGATTGTTTTGCTTGGAGGGATTAACTTTAAAACTCTTAGAAGAACAAAAATTTGCGCACCTAGTGGTATAGCAGCTATTTCTTGGATAAAAAAAAACGGCCCAAGTATAAATACCGGGCCGTTTTAATTTTAAACTAAATTAAATTAGAATGCGAATCCTAATGCAATTTCAGTTACACTTGTATCAGCAGCGTTGTCGTCTTGATCTGGATTAGTTACTTCCATGTTGTATGCTTTAATTGACATACCACCCATAGAGTAAGCAACCTGGATCGCGTCGATTGTCTCTGTTACGTCATCATCAGTTGTAACCGCTGTTTTAGCGTCATCCTGACCGTCGTAAGTTTCTTCTGATGTTGTGTATGAGATCGACAAATTGTCATTTACGTTAAACGCAATTGACATTTGCTCACCTTCAAACAAACCAGCAGCAGTTCTTTCAGCTTTAGCTGAAGTAGTTGCTTCTGCTGAACCAGTTAGACCTGCGTCCATGTAAGACTCAGTGTAACCGATTGATACTGGACCAAAGCTACCGTTTATGTACCATGCACCATTGAACTCATCTGCTACAGCGTCACTTCCTGCTGCTACAGCTGTTACGTTATTTCTTGTTGCACCGTATACACCAGCTTTAAAACCTTCGTAACTAATTGTTACACCAGCTTCTTTACCTGATCCGTATGTTGTACTGTAAGTAGGTAATCCACCATCATTTACTGAATTGTCAGATGCTTGTGGAGAATAAGCAACATGAGCTTGTACTGATGCTCCGCCAAGATCTAGCGCTGGAGCTGAGTACATGATGTAGTTGTTATCCATGAAGTTACCAACTTGGTTCGCCATAGTTTGTTTTCCATCAGATACTTGCTCGTAAGCTTGTGGAACTTCTTCATCATACATGTAAGATACTGATCCAGTACTTGCACCCATGCTGAATGTACCTAGCGAAGGTGTTGTGATTGTTGTTGTTGATCCTGAAAGCTCGTAGTTATCAAGAAGTGTTGTGCTCATAGAAAACGTTGTTCCGTTATCTAATTCACCACCTCCTGAGAAAGTTACGTCTCTGTCAGTACCAAAACCTCTTGAAGTATTATTATTACCTGTTCCTTTACCAAATTTTAAAGTGGTATTAATACCTCCAGAAACAGACATTTCGCCTGCAACTGCAGAACCTAAAGCTACTAGCGAACCTGCTAATGCTGTAAGTCCTATTTTTTTAAAGTTATTCATAAAGTACTCCTTTTTTGTTGTATTCATATGAACAGTAGTTTTTTAGCAGAAAACCCCCAAAACACGTGTTTTTTTATAAAAATTGTGTATTATTTTGCCAAGTGTGATATTTTTATCACTTAATTAACCCCAATTTTAAATAATTCTGAGATAATTGTGATTTTCTGATATTTATATTTTTCATGAAAACAAATCTAGTCAAATTTTTTACTCTAGTAATTTTTACATCAGTTTTGCTAAATTCTTGTGGAATCTATAAAAGATCAGACATTAAGGACAACCCTGTTAATGTTAATGAAAGAGTTAAAAGAAATATCCAAGAAGGTAGAGGGTTTCGATTTGGTAAGGGAGCGACACGAGGTGGAGATTTCGATTTTGCATCTTCAAATCCACTGTGGAGAAGTGCTGTAGAAGTTTTAGATTTTGTACCATTGACTAACGCAAGTTACTCTGGAGGAATTATAATTACAGAATGGTTCTCATCAGAGAATAATACGGAAAGTACAAATAGAGAATTGAAAATAACAGTTCGTTTTGTTTCGAACGAAATTAGATCTGATGCATTAAAAGTTTTAATTTTTGAAAAAACCTGTATGCAAAGTAATTGTAAAACAAAAAAAATAAAATCAAAACTTGAAGGTGAAATAAAATTAGCTATTTTAAAAAAAGCAGCTTTATTTGAAAGAGATGATTTCCAAAAATTCAAAGAAACTGAGGGGAAAAAAAAGGCTAAGAAGTTAATTAAAAAAAGATAATTTTTCTTAAGTGGATAGATACAATTTCAAATCAACCGAGGAAAAGTGGCAAAAGTTTTGGGAAAAAAACAAAACTTTCAAATCCAGCATAAATAAGGATAAAAAAAAATTTTATTGTTTAGAAATGTTTCCATACCCGTCTGGAAAAATACATATGGGACATGTGAGAAATTACACCATTGGAGATGTCTTAGCGAGGTTTAAAAAATTACAAAATTTTAACGTACTTCATCCTATGGGATGGGACTCATTTGGCATGCCCGCGGAAAATGCGGCAAGAGAAAATAATTTAGATCCAAAAGAGTGGACCGAAAAAAATATATCAACTATGAAAACACAACTGAAAAGATTAGGTCTATCAATAGATTGGGATAGGGAAATATCTACTTGTTCACCCGATTACTATAAACATCAACAACTCTTTTTTTTAGAATTGTATGACAAAGGTTTAGTTTATCGAAAAGAAAATTATGTTAATTGGGATCCAGTGGACCAAACTGTACTTGCAAATGAACAAGTTATAGACGGTAAGGGTTGGAGATCTGGCGCACAAGTAGAAAGAAAAAAATTAAATCAGTGGTTCTTTAATATTTCTAAATTTTCGGAACAGTTACTTGATGGATTAGATAATCTGTCAGAGTGGCCAAATAAAGTGAAAACTATGCAAAAAAACTGGATTGGAAAATCGTTTGGATGTGAGATTGATTTTAAAATTGAAGGAGATCTTCCCGTAAAAAATATAAAATGTTTTACAACGCGACCTGATACATTATTTGGCTTTTCATTTCTAGCTTTGTCAGTTGACCATCCTTTGTCCAAATATTTTGAAAATGATTTAGAGTTTAAGAAATTTAAAAGTGAATGTTCAAAAACTGGCACAACTGAGGAGTCGATTGCTCAAGCTGAAAAAATTGGTTTTAAAACAAATCTACTAGCTATTAATCCTATGGATTCAAAAATGAAAGTTCCCGTGTATTTTGCAAATTTCGTACTGATGGATTATGGTTTTGGAGCAGTTTTCGGATGTCCTGCGCACGATCAGAGAGACTTTGATTTCGCAAAAAAATATCAATTAAATATAAGAACTGTTGTAAGACCGAAAGATAAGACGGATGATTTTCAAGTTAAAAATCAAGCTTTTGTTGAAGATGGCTTAATGATTAATTCATCCTTTTTAGATGGTCTTACAACCCCTGGTGAAGCGATTGAAAAAAGTATTGATTACTTAACAAAAAATAAATTAGGGAAAAAAAAAATAAATTTTAGACTAAAGGATTGGGGCATTTCACGTCAAAGATATTGGGGATGTCCTATCCCAATTGCTTACGATAAAAATGGAAATATTGTAAAGGTTCCAAAAAAAATGCTACCTATTAAACTTCCAGAAAAAATAGAACTTAACACAAAGGGAAATCCTTTAGATCACCAAAAAAAATGGAAAGAAATTCAAATTAATGGAGAAAATTGTACCCTAGACACTGATACGCTTGACACATTTGTTGACTCCTCTTGGTATTTTTTACGCTTTTGCTCACCAGAAAATAATCAATATGGTTTTAACGAGGATGAAGTAAAATACTGGATGCCTGTCGATCAATACATAGGTGGGGTAGAACATGCGATTTTACATTTATTATATTCTAGATTTTTTATGCAAGCTTTAAGTTTTGATAGACAGAGTTCTATTCCTACAGAACCTTTTAAAGGACTTTTTACTCAAGGAATGGTTTGTCATGAAACGTATAAAGATGAAAATAATAGATGGTTTAGTCCTGATGAAGTTTATACAGAAAATGGAAAAGATTTTTTTAAAATAAAGGACAAAAAAAAAATTTTAGTTGGACCGTCTGAGTCAATGTCAAAATCAAAAAAAAATACTATCGATCCTGAAAAGATTATAAATCAATATGGCGCTGATGCAGTAAGATTTTTCATATTATCTGACAGTCCACCTGAAAAAGATGTGCAATGGTCTGATCAAGGTATGATAGCGGCTTATAAGTTTGTTCAAAAATTTTGGATATTACATCAGAAAATTACAGAAGAAATTAAGAATAAAAAGAGGAAAAACGAAAATATTGATCTAACTATTTACACTAACAAATTAGTTGAAAAGTTCACATTCAGTCTCGAAAAATTTAATATGAATGTTTTAATAGCTTATCTTCATGAAACTTATAATTTTTTAAATAAAGAAATTGAAAAATTAGATATTAAAGATCTCAAAGAAAATTATTTAAAAATTTTAATTTTAATATTCCCAATTCTTCCCCATTTGGCCTCTGAATGCATTAAAGATATTCAAAAAAATCTAAATTTATCCTGGCCTACGACTCAAAAGGAATACCTGGAAGAAAAATTTGTTAATATAGTAATTCAAATTAATGGTAAAAAAAAATCTCTTATCAAAATAGAAAAGAATTTAGATGAGAAAATGCTTATAGAAAATGTAATGAAAGATAAAAAAATTTCGACTTTCCTAGAAAAGAAAAGTGTTTTTAAACATATAATTGTTAAGAATAAGCTGGTAAATTTAATTATAAAATGAAATCTTTAATATCAATAATTGTGTTGTCTATAATTTTAACCAACTGTGGCTTTAAACCAATTTATAGTTCAAAATCAAGTAATTTTGAAATAATAGAAATTACAAATAATAATGAAAATAAAAATTCATTTACAATTGAAAAAATTGTTATGTCTCTTTCAAATAAGGATGCATCAAAAAAAGTAAAGCTTGAATTAGATTACAAACATTCGATAACAACAATTCTTAAGGATAGTAAAGGTGATCCATCAAAAAAGAAATTAATTATTAGTGTAAATTTAAAAGTTAGAAATGAAATAGACAACATTTTGGCAAACAAAAGTTTTATAGAAGAGTTCAGTTATAATGTACAAAGTGATAAGTTTAGTATGTCTCAATACGAAGATAGCATAACTACAAATCTAAATAATAAAATTTCAAATGATATTATTTTCTTACTAGGGACAATAAAATGATAATAAAAACTTTTGAAATCAATAAGAGAAAATTTGATAACCAAAATTTTTTTTTAATTTATGGTGAAAATGAAGGTCTAAAAAATGAGGTCATTCAAAATCTTAAAAAAAATTTAAAAGGGAGTGTCCAAAACTTTGACGAAACTCAGGTTGTTAATAACAAAGAAATGTTTTACGAAAAAATATTTAATCAATCTCTTTTTGAAAATGAAAAGATAATAATTATAAGTAGATGCTCTGAAAAATTTTACGAGATTATTGAAGAAGTTATAGATAAAAAAATTTCCGATATTAAGATAATATTAAATGCAAGCATTTTAGATAAAAAATCTAAATTAAGAAACTTGTTTGAAAAAAATAAAGAATTAATAATTGTTCCAACTTATAAAGATACATCCCTTACCTTAGTGGAAATAGCAAAAAGATTTTTTTATAATCACAAAATAAGTATTTCTCAAGAAGCTATAAATTTGTTGGCTAATCGATGTAATGGAGATAGAGGTCATCTTAAGTCTGAGTTAGATAAGATTTTTATTTATATACAGGATAAAAAAACTATTAATTTAGAGGAGATTTATAAATTAACTAATCTCGCTGAAAATTTTAGCATAAATGAGCTAGTTGATAACTCTTTGTCAAAAAACTCACAAAAAACGTCAGAAATTATAAATGAAAGTAATTATAAATCTGAAGATGGAATATTAATTTTAAGAACATTTCTTCAGAAAGCAAAAAGATTACTCAACCTATACAAAATCAAAGACAAGAATATAAGTTACGATAATTTAATTAATAATCATAAGCCTCCAATATTTTGGAAGGATAAACCAATTATAAAAAAACAACTTGAGATCTGGTCAAAAATAAAGATTGAGGATTTGATTGTAAATATAAATAAAACAGAAATTTTCTTAAAAAAAAATAGTTCTATTAGTTTGATGCTAATTTTTAATTTTATTTACGAAACTTCTAGGAAAAATTAATAGTATTTTTTAACAATTTCTATCAAGTGATTTAACTGATTTAAATCTTTATAATCAAATGTTACAGACCCTCTATTATTTCTCTTGTTTGTTATTAAAGTTTTAAGTCCTATTTTTTCCATTGTATCGTTCTCAAGTTTTCTAATATTTGGATCCTTAAAATTTTTAATTACCTTGCTTGGAGATTTATAAAGTCTAACAAGATTCTCTGTTTGTCTTACAGATAAATTTTTTTTTACAATTTTTTTTGCAATTTGATCTGAATTACTAAGGCCAACAAGGATTTTAGCATGTCCTGGTGTAATTTTGCCTGTTTTAATCAGATCAGTTACATAGTTTGAAAGAGATAATAATCTTAAACTATTAGTAATGTGACTTCTACTTTTACCTATAAATTTAGCAACTTGTTCTTGGTCATAGCTAAACTCATCGATCAACCTTTTATAACCTTCTGCCTCCTCTATTGAATTTAAGTCATGTCTTTGAACATTTTCAACAATACCAAATTCAAGAGCCTTTTTATCGTCAGCATCAACAACAACTACTGGCACGTCATGCAAACCTGCTCTTTGAGCTGCTAACCATCTTCTCTCTCCCGCAATTATCTCATATTTATTTCCACTTGAAGGCCTTGCAATAATTGGCTGAATGATACCTCTAGACTTAATTGAATTAGTTAACTCCTCCAGGCTTTCCTCATCAAATGTTTTTCTAGGTTGATATTTATTTCTAATTAAATCACTAACTGAAATTTTATTGTTTTTTGAGACTGTTTTTGTATCTCCTATAAGAGATGACAATCCTCTTCCTAAACCTTTTTTATTTTTAAAAATACCGCTCATGCTGCTGTTACGAAACTCGACTCTTGAGCTAAAAACTCCTCTGTGAATTTAATATAAGATTTACTTCCTGGACATTGTTTATCATAAATTAAAACAGGAACCCCATGTGAAGGTGCTTCTGATAATCGGACATTTCTAGGAACCACTGTTTGATAGACTTTTTCTTTAAAATAATCTCTTGCATCTGCTTCAACTTGAGCAGATAGTCTGTTTCTTTTGTCATACATCGTTAACAAAATTCCTCTTACAAATAAATTTGGATTAAGACCGACCTTAATACGATCTATAGTTTTAATAAGCTGAGTTATCCCTTCAAGGGCAAAAAATTCAGTCTGTAAAGGCACAACTAATGAGTCTGATGCCACCAAAGCCATCACGGTTAATAAACTCAAAGATGGCGGGCAGTCAATCAACACGTAGTCGTATGAGTGTCTAGAATTATTTAAATATGCGGTTAATTTAGCCTTTAAAAGATATGCTCTATTTTCATCATCTGCGGTTTCAACCTCCAAACCAGATAAATCAACATTTGATGTTACGATATCTAAATTTTGAAAGTTAGTCTTTTGAATTGAACTTTCAATCTCCTCTTTTCCATTCAAGACTCCGTAAATTGATTTGCGTGTATCTGCTACATTTGACAAACCTAATCCTGTTGTTGCATTTCCTTGTGGGTCCAAATCTATAACTAGTATTTTTTTCCCATTTAAACTAAGTCCTGCAGCTAAATTGATTACAGTTGTCGTTTTTCCAACACCACCCTTTTGATTGATGACTGAAATAATTTTCTCTTTCATTATTTTTTACTCACTTTATTTATTTTAATTATGATTGAATCTTTTTCTGTTACACTTTTTTTTTCTATAAATTCTAGATTCCACTTTTTTAAACTTTGCTCAATAGAACTCTTTCCACTTTTTCCTAAAAACAAAATGATGTCTTTAAAATAATCGAAGTTTTTCGTTACTAAATCTAAAATAACTGGCAAAGGTTTAAATGCCCTTGCTACAATCAAATCAGAGTTTAATTTCTTTTGATCAAAAATATTTTTATTTATTACTTCAGCGTTGAGTTCGAATTTATTAATAACTTTTTCCAAAAAATTGCTTTTTTTAAAACTTTTTTCATAAAGAAAAAATTTCATCTTCGATTTTTGTTTTTTTTTGATTATAGCTATAACTAAACCAGGTAAACCTGAGCCCGAACCTAGATCAGTACAAGATAGGTGATTTTCATCAATTAAATCAATAATTTGAGCACAGTCAATTATATGTCTATCTCTGGCTAATTCCTCAGTATGTTGGCTAATTAAATTAATTTTTTTGTTCTCATCCAAAATCATTCCTTTAAATTCATCTAATTCAAGAAATGTTTCACGTGAAACATTCAAAGTGTCTAGTTTTGAGTAATCAATTTTATGCGAATCTATCAAGCTATCTTCTTAATAGACTTTCTTTTAAGATGTGACAACAGAATAAATACTGCCGCTGGGGTTATACCGTCAATTCTGAGTGCTTGACCCATTGTTTTTGGCTTAATTTGCTTGAATTTTGACTTAACCTCGTTTGAAAACCCAGAAAAACTATCATAATTAATGTTATCTGGTATTTTGAGATTTTCATCTCTTTTAAAGGCTAATATATCAGCACTTTGCTTCTTTAAATAACCCTTATAATGGGCATTAGTCTCCAACTGCTCATCTATTTCCTTTGATATAAAGCTTAATTCAGGCCAAATCTCCCTAATCTTGTCCATAGTCACTCCTTTTTGAGCCAATATGATGCTAGCAGTCCTTAAAATACCATCTTTTGCTATTTTTACCCCAAATTTAGATACCTTTGAGGGTGAGATTTTTAATTTATCCATTTTGTTAGAAATATTCCTTAAATTTTTACTTTTTAAATTAAAAATTTCAGCTCTTTCTTTTGAAACTAGGCCAATATTTATTCCTATTTCAGTTAATCTTAAATCAGCATTGTCAGATCTAAGAGTTAATCTGTACTCCGCTCTTGAAGTGAACATCCTATAAGGTTCAGCAACCCCTTTGGTCACTAAGTCATCTATCATGACACCGATATAAGCTTGAGATCTATCTAAAATTAATGGTTCTTTATTTTGAATCGACAACGCTGCATTAGCCCCGGCAATCAATCCTTGTGCTGCAGCTTCTTCATAACCTGTTGTTCCATTTATTTGTCCTGCTAAAAAGAAATTTTTGATCTTCTTAGTCTCTAGGGTTGAGAAAAGCTCTCTAGGGTCGACATAATCATATTCTATTGCATATCCAGGCCTTATAATTTTAACATCTTCTAAACCATTGATATTATGACATATTTTGTACTGAATCTCTTCTGGAAGAGAAGTAGAAATACCATTTGGATACACTGTATTATCCTTAAGGCCTTCAGGTTCTAAAAAGATCTGATGTCTAGTTTTATCTTTAAATTTATAAATTTTATCTTCAATAGATGGACAGTATCTAGGACCAACACCTTGAATACTTCCAGAATACATTGCACTCTTTTTTAAATTTTCAGAAATAATCTCGTGAACTTTTTTATTTGTATAAGTCATACTACATGAAATTTGATCGTTATAAACTTTCTTAGTTAAGAAAGAAAAAAAAGAAATATTTTTATCTGCATCTTGCCGTTCAAGATTATCATAATTGATTGTTGTACCATCTAACCTTGGAGGAGTTCCGGTCTTTAGTCTACCTAATTTAAAATTATATTTTCTTAATTGATCTGATAAACCTAACGTTGGTTTTTCATCATACCTACCAGCTGGCGTTTTTTTATCACCTATATGTATCAAACCATTTAAAAAAGTGCCCGTGGTCAGAATTACCTTAGAACATTTGATTTCAGTACCATCTACTGCCTTTAGACCTTTTATCTCATTATTTTCAATTATAAATTTATTTATCGATATCGAAAATATGCTTAGATTACAGTAGTTTAGCAGTTTTGACTGCATTTCTTTTTTATAAATAGACCTATCGCTTTGAGTTCGTAGTCCTTGCACTGCTGGTCCTCTGCTTCTATTTAGTAATCTAAATTGAATGCCAGACTTATCAGCTATATCTCCCATGACACCATCTAAAGCATCTATTTCTCGTACTAAATGCCCTTTACCTAACCCACCAATTGCAGGATTGCATGACATCTCACCAATAGTTTTAGTGTCGTTTGTAAATAATGCAGTTTTAACACCCATACGAGCAGATGCAGCAGCAGCTTCGCAACCAGCGTGACCACCACCAATAACAACGACATCAAATGAAAAATTATTTTTCATACCTAGAATTTATAATCGATAACGAATTTTACAAGTTTTTACAAAAAAACATTAAAAAGCTGGCTAATACCAACGATTTAGTTAAAAAAGAGGCTAAAAATACAGCAAAATTGAATTTATTTGCCAATACAAAAATCATTGAAAATGTTGCCTAATATAGCCTCTACATCAACTTTTCCAACAATTTTGCCCAAACTGACTTGTGCGAGCCTAAGATCTTCTGCACCTTTGTCAAAATCTAAAGTCTCAGTTTTGTCTTTAAAGTTTTGTAAATTTATTAAGCACTCTTTTAAATTATTTTTATGTCTCTCTCTAGTTACAAAAATATCGTCATTAAACTTCATATCTCTAATTAAATTTTTTTTAATTCGGTCTAATAATTCATCTATATTTTTTTCTTTGAGAAAGGATACTGAAATTGGATCATACTTATTAAGTCTATCTTTCACATCGAATTTATTAAGGTCAGATTTATTAATAACTAAAATAGTGTTCTTGTTAAATAGATCGTTTAAAAAGCCATAAAAATCAATGTTTTTAGGCTCAATAACGACTATTCTAAGGTCCGCTTCTTCAGCTTTTTTGAAAGCAAGTTTAATACCTTCTTTCTCAATTACATCCTTTGATTCTCTTATGCCTGCTGTGTCTGAAATTATAACAGGATAACCATAAAAATTTAGATTTGTTTGCAACACATCTCTAGTAGTTCCTGCAACATCAGATACTATTGCAACGTTTCTTTTACTCAGATAATTCATTAAGGTTGATTTACCAGAGTTGGGAGGTCCAACTATTGCAATTTTATAACCTGTTCTTATTCTTTCTCCAATTTCATAACTATTTAATATTTTTTTTATTTCGTTTTCAATAATTGAAACATCTTTTTTAACATTATCGAGGATATGAGACGGTAGATCTTCCTCAGGAAAATCAATTTTAGCCTCAATTTTTGACAAAACTTTAATTAATTTCTCTCTGAGATCATTAAATTTTAAAAAAGATTTACCTTTTATAATATTTTGTGCTTGTTCCATTTGAATTTCAGTTTCTGCTGCTATTAAATCGCCTATTGCTTCTGCTTGTAACAAATTTATCTTTCCATTTAGAAATGCTAGCTTAGTAAATTCCCCTGGCTCTGCCATTCTGCACTTTTTGGTACTCAATAGCGTTTCTTGTAATTCTTTGACTACTGCTTTACTTCCATGGACATGTAATTCTGCCATATCCTCGCCTGTATAACTTTTTGGACCAGGAAACCATAAAACAATGCCTTGATCGATTGGTCTATTATTGTTGATATTGTTTAATTCTAAAAGGGTAGCCTCTCTAGGCTTGGGTAGTGCCTTATTTGAAAGAGTTTTTATCAAAAAACTCGTTTCAGGACCTGAAATTCTGATAATAGCTACACCCGAAGCTCCTACTCCAGTAGATAAGGCACAAATTGTCATAAACATATTATATATTGAATTTTATATAAGGATATCATTAAAATATATTATGATTATTTGGTTAGCTTCATATCCAAAGAGCGGGAACACTTGGTTACGTATGTTTTTAAAAAGTTACTTCCAAAAACCAGATGGCAAATTTGAGTTAAATATGAGATTTGATGATGATTTTAAATCAGGTGGTTTTCCAGATTTAAAAATACTTAAACATCTAAAAATTGACTTCAAAAGATTTAATGAAATTGCAAAAAATTGGGAAATAATGCAAGATTATATAAATTTAAACAATAGAACAAATTTTCTTAAAACACACAATTCAATGTGCACTATAGGACCTTATAAATTTACGACTCATAAAAACACAAAAGGAGGAATTTATCTAGTAAGAGATCCGAGAGATGTTTTAATATCTTTTTCAAATCATCTAGGAAAAAATTATGAAGCTACTTTTAAGTTAATGTCATCGTCTGACGGTCATGAGGAAGATGAGGAAGAAAATTACGAAAAATCTCTTTTAGGTTCTTGGTCTGATCACTATAATTCATGGAAAAGTTACAAATCTTCTAAAATCTTAATAATCAAATATGAGGATATGGTTTTACAAAACTACGACACCTTTAAAAAAATTATAAATTATTTAAATGAGATCGACAATACAGAAGTAAGTGAGGAAAAACTAAATTTAGCTTTAAAACAAACAGATTTTGAAGAACTTCAAGGATTGGAAAAGAAACATGGATTTCGAGAAAAACTCAAGGGTAAACTTTTTTTTAGAAAGGGTAAGACTGGTACATGGAAAGAGGAATTGCCAAGAGATTTAATTAACAAAATTGAAAACCTTTTTCATAAAGAAATGATTGAATTAGGTTATTTATAGTTTTTAATTACTTGCTTGTGCATATCGTCAAGAGCATCACAAAAATTTTTGCTAAATTCCTTTGTATCAAATAAGGAAGTATTCAGAACTTCATCAAAAAGTTGTTTTCTTACTTTTTCCAGTTCGTTGATATTTTTTGAGTAAAAAACTGCTTTTTCAACATAATCATCAACATTGCTTGCTATAAAGTTTTCAATATTTGCATTTTTTAGAATACTTTCACCACATCTAGAATTAAAATTATATCCAGTTTTTGTAATTACAGGCACATTTTTCCATAACGCTTCAAATGTTGTTGTAACTCCATTAAATGGGAAAGTGTCTAAACATAGATCAATTTTGTCATATGTATTAATATGAGATAAAAAATCATTTTTGTTAGTTTTTTTAAGTATTTCAACACTGTCAATCAAACCCTCCTCTACAAATTTTTTTCTTAAAACATCTTCACAAATAAATAAGGATGATTTTAATATAATCTTAGACTTTTTAATTTTTTTAAGAATTTTTATCCATGTGTTAAGGACCTCATCGTTTATTTTCATGAAATTATTCAAGGAACCAAATGTCAAATAACCGTTTCTTTTAAAAGGTAACTCATTATAAATTCTATTATGTTCAAAACCGCAATGTGCGTTCCAAATTTTTGGTAGTTTGTAAATTTTTGTCCCATAATCCTTCTCTTCATTTTGTGTGGTATTGGTATCTGCTAGAAGAAAATCTATTTCTTTGAATCCAGATGCATTATTGAAACCTAGCCAATTTATTTGAAGTGGACACATTCTCGTGTTGAAAATATTCGCCCTATTTGCAGACCACAATCCAGAAAGATCAATTAAAATATCTATTTTGGAATTTTGAATAGTATTCACAATCTCCTGATCTGATTTATCTCCTAAATTAATCCAATGATCAAAAAGATCTTTAAAATTTTCAGTAGTTTCATCGTGCTGATTTATCTTCAAAAGAGATAGTGCAACCGTTTCAAATTTAGTTTTTTTTAAGTCTTTAATGAGATTTATTATGAAATAGGAAATTGAGTGAGATTTATTAAAATCAGGGGACAGGAATCCAACCTTTATCTTTTTTTTATCTAGGTTTGAATTTGTTAATTTTTTTGCATCAAAATTATTAAATAAATTTGTGAACTTTTTTTGAAAGTCGCTAAAATTTATCTGTTTCCAGTCACTTAAATACATTTGTGACGTTATATATAAAGATCCGATAAGCTTATCTAATTTTTTTAATTTGAGAATTTTTTCTATTATTAAAATTCTTTTTTTATGCTTTAAAAGATATTTATAAAGATCAATTCCGTGAGCTAAATACTTATGGTTGTTAGAAAATTTTTTTTCTGCCTCAATATACATTTTTTCAGAGGTCATAAAATTACTTACTAAACTAGACTCTTTGCGTCCCATCTCTGCACAAAGCTTAATATGATTACATAGCGACTCTAATGATATTTCGCCGAGGTTATCTTTATAAAAGGCTTTCTCAAAATTAACCAAAGCGCCCTTAACGTCATCCTCTGTTCTGCCTTTCCGCGATGCGTGGCAAACACCTAATAAATTATGTAAAACAGACGATCTATTTTTTTCTGTTGAAAATGTTTTGATTTCTATAATAATTTCAGAATATTTTTTTTCGTTTAAGAGTTTTTTGATTTTTGACATGTTTATGTCAGTCATAAACAAATATTATCAAATAAAAGTCTAATTTAAATGATTTATTAAGATGGTTTATTCATAGAGTTAAAAAACTCTGTGTTACTTTTGGTATTTTTAAGTTTTGAATTTATGAATTCAATAGCATCCATTGATCCCATGGGTGCAATAATACGCCTTAGAACGTTCATTTTTTGTAAATCATTTTTATCAAAGAGCAGTTCTTCTCTTCTTGTGCCTGACTTAGTGATATCAATTGCTGGGAATATTCTTTTTTCAGAAATTTTCCTATCTAGAATTGTTTCACTATTACCCGTTCCTTTAAATTCCTCAAATATAACTTCATCCATTCTGCTACCAGTATCTATTAACGCAGTAGCTATAATTGTTAAAGATCCACCTTCTTCGATGTTTCTAGCTGCCCCAAAAAATCTTTTTGGTCTTTGAAGTGCATTAGCATCTACACCTCCTGTTAAAACTTTACCAGAACTAGGAACTACAGCGTTATAAGCTCTTCCAAGTCTAGTTATTGAGTCTAAAAGAATAACTACATCTTTTTTATGTTCTGTCATTCTTTTAGCTTTTTCTATGACCATTTCAGCTACCGCAACGTGCCTCTGTGCAGGTTCATCAAAAGTTGAACTTACCACCTCACCTTTAACTGTGCGTTGCATATCTGTTACTTCCTCAGGTCTTTCATCTATAAGTAAGACCATCAAATAACATTCTGGATGATTGGCTGTAATCGAGTTAGCTATACTTTGTAATATCATTGTCTTCCCAGCTTTTGGTGGAGATATGATTAAAGATCTTTGGCCTTTGCCAATTGGACTAACGAGATCAATTAATCTTGGGGTTAAATTTGGTTTTTTCTCAACTGTGTTTGTCTCAACTTCCATTACTATTTGTTTGTTAGGATATAATGGAGTTAAGTTGTCAAAAGCAATTTTGTGCCTAGATTTTTCAGGGTCTTCAAGATTTATCTTACTCACTTGAAGCAAAGCAAAATATCTTTCTCCCTCTTTTGGGGCTCTAACGGGCCCTTCAACGGTATCCCCTGTTCTTAAACCAAATTTTCTGATTTGACTTGGGCTTACATAAATATCATCCGCACCTGGTAAATAGTTTGACTCCAAAGCTCTTAAAAAACCAAATCCATCTTGAAGAAGCTGTAGAACACCCATTCCAGTTATTTCTTCACCTTTTTCAGCAAGCTTTTTCAGTATAGCAAAAAGAATTTCTTGCTTTCTAAGTGTGCTTGCGTTTTCAATACCTAGTTTTTCGGCCTGTTCAATTAATTGTGCTGGGCTATTTTTTTTAAGTTCTTGGATTTTCATGAATAAGGATTGTTTGTTTGGATGTTTTAAATATAGACATTATCTAATAATATTCAAGTGAAAACCTCAAAATTTTTTGTTTAATTCAGCAGCAAATTCATCAACTTTTAACCAATTGGTAAACTCATATGATTTCGAGGTATCCGTGGGGCCTTTTGTAATGAGCATAATAAAACGTATTATAATTTTCTCAAAAAATTTATATTTTGGGTAGTCAATTTTACCTGCAAAAACTGCTGTTATATCTGGTTTCCATTTAGTTTTATTGAGAAATTTTATTACGTAAGGGTTGTTAGTTGAAAGATCTTTACCAGGTTTTCTTGCAACAGCATTAACAGAAAAAAAGGCTGTTTTTTTATTATTAAAGACTTCCAAATTATTTTTTACTAATTTTGTAATTTCCGAACTGTGTTTGCCATACCTTATGCTGGCACCAATGATAATAATTTCATATTCATTTAATCTCATATTTTTTACGTCATGAATTGGTTTTAACTCAAAAGATATTGATGTTTTGCATTTTTCACTCAAATATTCTGATATTTTAAAAGTTTGACCATCTATAGAACTGTAAATCAATATTGCATTTTTAGACATGATATTTTTGTATCAAATGTGTTAAGAGTTTTATATGATCCTCATTATCATTGAGACAAGGAACAACATCAAATTCTTCTCCGCCGGCGTCTAAAAAACTCTCCTTACCTTGTATTGATATTTCTTCTAGAGTTTCTACACAATCAGATGAAAATCCCGGACAAATAACTAATAATTTCTTTTTTCCTTCTTTTGGCAAGTTTTCAAAAGTTTTATCCGTATAAGGTTGTAACCATTCCTGTGGGCCGAACCTTGACTGAAAAGTTGTTAATAATGGTATTTTATTAAAGCTTTCTTTAATTAATCTTGAAGTTTTCTGGCAATAACACTGGTAAGGATCTCCCTTGTCAAAATATTTTTTTGGTATGCCGTGATATGATGCTACTATTAAATCTGGTGTCCATTTTATTTCTGATATTTTTTTTTTAATACTATTCACTAGTGCTGTTATATAAAGAGGCTCTGACTCATAATGAGGGATAATCTGCAAACTTGGCTGCCACCTCATTTTCATTAAAGTTCTATAGACTTCATCACAAACAGTTGCTGTGGTTGCGGCTGCATACTGAGGATATAAGGGTATAATAATAAGTTTTTCGCAACCTTGTTCTTGCAACTTATACATTTTCTTTTTTATACTAGGTTTTCCATATCTCATGGCATAATCTATTATTAAATTTTCATTAGATATTTTTTCATTTACTTTTTTTGATTGCATCTGTGTATAATATCTTAAGGGAGACATATTTATATCCTTCATCCATATTTCTTTATAAGCTTTAGCTGTTTTCGAGGGTCTAAATGTTAAGATGAACAAGTTTAAAATTATTTGCCATAAAAAAGGATTTACCTCAATAACCCTGCGATCTGACAGAAACTCTTTAAGATATTTTCTAATGTCTAACCAGCTTGTTGAGTCAGGCGTGCCAAGGTTAATTAATAAAACACCAGTTTTTCCAAAATTTACTTGCGGATGATTATTGTCCACTAAAACTCCTAACTACATCTACTAAATACTTAACCATATCTGGGTTGGTATCCGGTAAAACTCCATGTCCTAAATTGAATATATATCTTTTTTTATCAAAAGTTTTTAAATATTTTGTCACTTCATTTCTCACAATATCTTTGTTTTGTAATAAAATTTTTGGGTCGAGACCACCCTGAACAGTTATGTCAATGGTATCTCTTATTGTTGAGGGATCTATATTATAATCAATGCTAACTATGTCTGGGTTTACATTTTCTACAAATTTTTTGTAATTATTAATATTTCTTGGAAAACAAATTGAGATAGACTCTTTTTGTCTAATAAAATCTACTAAGCTTTTGATGGGCTTATAAACAAAATACTCTAGATCTTTTTCTGGAAGAAGCCCAGCCCAACTATCAAATATTTGAATTATTGATGCGCCACTTTTAATTTGAGCTTCTATGTGTATTTTTAAAAATTTATCCAATTTTAACATGATGTCATGAACAAATTTATCTTTTTGAAATACATTAAAATTTCCTCCTTTAGGAGATTTTCTATTAAGCATATATAACAACAATGTCCAAGGGGCTCCTACAAAGCCAATTGTATCTTTATTATTTGCGGACAATTTAGTTTTTGTTTCTTTAATTGTTTCATAAACTGGGTTCAGTTTTTTGAGGAAGGATTCTTTTTTAACTTCATTTAATATTTTTAAATCAATTTTTTGTAAATTAGGTCCAAAATCTTTTTTAAAACTCACTTGTTGACCAAGTGCATATGGAACAAGAAGAATATCAGAAAATACTATAGCTGCATCAAAATCAAACCTTGTAATTGGTTGTATGGTTATTTGTGATGATAATTTAGTATTTAAACATAATTTGATAAAATCCTGATTCTTTTCTCTTATGGATCTGAATTCTGGTAAATATCTTCCAGCCTGCCTCATTAACCATATAGGTGTTTTAGAAAACTTATTATTAATACAGTCCTGTATGAGAGTATTCATATAATTAAATATTATTTATATTATTTGTAGTATGTATTGTTAATAATGGTAATTAATGTTTTTTTACAACTTTATAACAGTTTTTTCACATAAGATTTATTAAATTTACCTTAGAATTGTTTAACTTTTAATTAATTACCATTTTTTAATCTAAAAAGTATAATATTTATCAACAAGGTTTAAAATGTGTATAAATGATCACTTATACATTAAAATCTCTGAATTGATTTTTTTTAAACTTATGGAGCAATTTATACACAGGATTATATTTTTTATACATGATTAATACATACGATATATATCTTATTTCTGATTCAACTGGAGAAACGTTAGAAAGAATCTTTCTTGCAATTAAAGCTCAATTTAAAAATTTTGACTATAAAACTCATTATTATTCTTTTACCAGAACAGAAAACCAAATCTCGAAAATTTTGGAAGTCTCGGAGAAAAGTAATAATTCTATCGTTCTATACACAATTGTTGATAACAAGTTAGCAAAATATCTATCGGATGAATGTAATATAAAAAATATCCCTTGTTTTGGAATTCTTGGAGATTTGATTATTAGCTTTTCAAAACTTTTAGATCAAAAAGCGCTTAATGTTCCAAGTAGACAGCACATAATGGATGAAGAGTATTATAAAAAAATTGAAGCTATTCAATTCACAATGAATCACGACGATGGTAATTCAGTAGAAGACATTGAAAAATCAGATATCATTCTTCTAGGTGTAAGTAGGACAAGCAAGACCCCAACTTCAATTTATCTTGCAAATAAAGGATTGAAAATATCAAACATACCGCTGGTTAATGAGAACTCTGTTCCTGATATATTAAAAAAAGATCCTCAAAAAAAGTGCGTAGTCGGTTTAACAGCTGAGCCTGACAGACTAGTAGATTTACGTAAAAATAGAATGCAATCAATTAAAGATAATGAAAGAGCCGAATATACAAATTTAGATATAGTACAAAAAGAAATGGAGGATGCACGAAAACTCTTTCAAAAATACAAATGGCCAAGTATTGATGTAACAAGAAAGTCCGTAGAAGAAACTGCCGCCTCAGTTTTGAAGATACATGATATTTTTAACCAAAAATGAAATCAATAATCTTGGCATCAAAGAGCGAAGTAAGAAAAAAAATATTGGATGAAAACAATATAAAATGTGCTGTTGAACCTTCAAATCTAGATGAAGATGAAGTAAAGAAATCTTTAATTAATCAAGGAGCAACACCAGAACTCGTGTCAAAAAATTTAGCCGAATTAAAAGCAAATAAGGTGAGTCAAAAAAGAAGTGGAGAAATAGTTTTAGGTGCAGATAGTGTAATTGATTTAAATGGCAAACTTATATCAAAACCGACAAATAGGACAGAAGCTATGAGTATTTTAACTTCTTTGAATGGTAAATCTCATTTTCTTATCAGTTCAGTTTGCATATCTTTAGATGGTAAAATGATATGGAATTATACCGAAAAAGCTGAGATGAAAATGAAAAACTTCACTAAAAAAGAGCTTCAAGAATATTTAAGTAAAATTTCAGATAAAGACTTATATTCTTACAATGTTTATCAAGTAGAAGGAGAGGGAAAAAAATTATTCAGTGAAATCAAGGGGGACATTGATACAATAATGGGTCTGCCAATTAAAAATATTAAAAAGTATTTGGAAAATATTAAATGAAAAAATTTTGTGTTATAGGAAACCCAATTGATCATTCTTTGTCCCCAAAACTTCATAATTTTTGGTTCAAAAAAAATAAGATTGAGGCAATTTACGAAAAAAAACTTCTTGTAGAAAAAGAAATCCCAAAATTAATTGAGAGTATTAGAAAATCCAAAATAAATGGTGTCAATGTTACTGTTCCATTTAAAAACTCAGTAATTCCATTTTTGGATACTCTCAGTTCTGAGGCAAAAAAAACCAACTCTGTGAATACTATTTGTACAGAGGAAGACAAAATAATAGGCCACAATACAGATATTGCTGGATTCGAGTTGGCTTTAAGATACATCAATTATGATGTTAAAAGAAAGAAGGCGCTCATAATAGGTGCGGGCGGAGTTAGTCCTTCTATTATCCTCGCTTTAAAAAATATGGGATGTGAAAATATTCATTTAACTAATAGAACATTTGAAAAAGCAGAAAAAATAAAAGAAACTTTTAATGACATTATTATCCAAAAGTGGGGTGATATCCCCGAGTTTGATATAGTTATTAATGCAACAAGCGTAGGCTTGAATAATGAAAATTTTGATTTGAAATTAAATAAGTTCGGAAATAATAAATTTTTTTATGATGTAATTTACAATCCGAGTGAAACAAATTTTCTAAAGGAGGCAAAGCTTAGTGGTAATAAAACAGAAAATGGTAGAATGATGTTTATATATCAGGCCCATCAATCATTTGCTTTGTGGAATAAGGTATTACCTAAGATTGATGAAGAAACAATAGAAATCTTAAAATGAGAAGAATCGCACTAGTTGGGGATATTGGTTCGGGAAAGACATTCTTTTCAAAATTATTTAAGTACCCAATTTTTAATGCTGATTTAGTAGTTTCGAACCTTTACAAAGAAGATAAATTTTTATTTAGAAAAGTTAAGAAAAAATTTCCTGATAAAGTAAGCAACTTCCCTTTGAAAAAAGAGGAATTACTTAAAATAATTTTCCAGAAACAGAAAAACTTGGATGTTCTAGGTAAAATAATTCACCCAATAGTAAGAAAAAAAATGAAAAATTTCTTTAAAAAAAATAAAAAGAAAAAATTTGTTATCTTGGATGTGCCTTTATTTTTAGAAAACAGATTAAATACAAAAAGGGATATTATAATTTTTGTTGAGGCAAATAAAAAAAAAATTAAACAAAAACTTAACAGAAGAAAAAATAACAATCCAAAGTTGATAAATATTCTAAGAAGAAATCAACTACCAGCAAAATTAAAGAAAAAAAAATCAACTTATGTTATAAAAAATAATTTTGTTAGAAACACAGCCAAAAAAAATGTAAAATTGATTATGAAAAGAATTAGCAAATGAGAGAAATTGTTTTAGATACAGAAACAACTGGTCTTTCAGTTGAAAATGGACATCGAATAATTGAGATTGGTTGTATAGAACTTGATAACCAAATTTTAACCTCTAATCGTTTCCACTGCTATTTGAACCCCCAAAGAAAAGTTTCAGAAGAAGCATTTAAAGTACACGGATATTCAGATGAATTTTTATCTGATAAAAAAAAATTTTCAGAAATAGCAGATGATTTTCTACAATTTATAGGTGACAAAAAATTAATTATACACAACGCTCAGTTTGATTTATCTCATTTAAATAATGAATTGAAATTATCTGGAAAAAAACCAATCTTAAAAGATCAAGTTATTGATACATTGGATATAGCAAGAGAGAAATTTCCAGGTTCTCAAATTAGTTTAGACGCATTATGTAAAAGATTTAGAGTCGATAACTCTAAAAGAAAATTACATACTGCATTAATTGACTGTGAACTATTATCAAAAGTTTATGTAAACTTAATTGACCAAAAAGAACCGAAACTAAATTTCTCGGAAAAAAAACATGAAGCAGAAAATAGTGAAAATGTAATAATCAATTTTTGCAAAAAAGTTATTGGACCCACCACAGAAGAGCGCAAAGAGCATCAAAATTTCCTTAAAAAATCTCTCAAAAAAAACTACTTCTGATTTTTTTCAAACAATTCTTGAAAATTTATTTTTTTTTCTAATTTTATTTCCGGATAACCTATTGATTTAACAATTTCGAAAAACTTTTTTTCTATTTCAGGGTACATTTCACCAGGCACATCACTTAAAAAAATCTTTTTTAATTGATCCTTATTTACAGCAGATTCCTCAACCCTTACAACTGTAGTGTGGGTCATTTCAAAATATGCTTTTTTATCTTCTTCATTTTTATTGTCAAAAATTAATCTTATATTCACTTCAGCCATATTATTTTTAAGTGGCAAAGAGTTTATGTCTATTCCTAAAGAATATTTTGGAATATTGTCCTTAAGGTATATAAAGTTTTCTGTACCAGATATTTTTGAAGAAATGTCTTTGACATATGAAGTTAGAATTTTATAATTTTTTGTCATTCCCGTTATCCTTATCTTCATATTCTCCTTCAATCAAATCATCTTTAATATGAACTTCACTTTTTGTTTTTTTCGATAATAATTGAAAAATTATTTTTCTAGTTAATGGAAAAATAATTAAAAAACCTAATAAGTCTGTGGCAAATCCAGGTAAAATTAATAAAAATGCAGCAATCGCTAACGCAGCACCAGACATTAACTCAAATAAAGGCATTTGGTTTTTATAAATTTGAGTAACGCCAGATTTCAAGGTATTTAAACCTTCGTACCTTGCGTAATAAACGCCAATTATAGCTGTAACAAATATTAAAGAGATTGTAGTAAAAGCTCCAATTTGACTTCCAATTTTAATAAATAAATAAATTTCTAAAATTGGGATCAAAATTATCAATAAAAGCACTGTGTTCATTTGTCTTTAATGTAAATTGCTTGTTGAAATTAAGCAATAGAGTAAATATTATTAAATTATGAATTATAGTTTTGAATACCTTGATATTATTTTATTAGCAATGATAGCGGGATTTATTTTTCTTAGATTAAGAGGAATCTTAGGTAAAAGATCAGGTTATGAAGATGATATTTCAAATAGCTTTCCACATGAAATGCCAGAGATAAAGTCTGCAGAAAAACCAAATTACAAAAATTTTGATGAGAGTGCCAAAAAAGATTTTATTGAAGGGGCAAAAGTTGCTTATGAAACTATAATCACAAATTTTTCAAAAGGATCAATAAAAGAGATTAAAAACTTATTAGATAGAAAGGTTTTAAATCAATTTCAGGAAGCTATTTCTAATAGAGAAAAAAATGGGATAAAGTCGGAGACAACTTTTATTGGAATAAACTCGGCAGAAATTAAAAACCACGAGCAAAAAGGCAATGTACTTGAAGTTACAGTAGATTTTATAAGCGAAATCATTTCATGCAATAGGGACAAAAATTCTAAGATTCTTACAGGTGACCCGGAGAAAGTTAAAAAAGTTTATGATACTTGGAGATTCTCGAGAAACTTAAATTCTAATGATCCTAATTGGGTACTAGTTGAGACTAATATTTAATAATTGAACAAAAAACTATCAGATAAAGATCTTAAGGACTGGAATAAATTTATAAAAAGTAAAGACAAGATAAATCCTAAAGATGAATTAAAAGAGTCTTCAATAAGCAAAAATAAATCTACATTCGTTATAGATTTACATGGCTATGGTCTGGAACAAGCAAATAAATTTGTTGAAAAAACTATTAATGAATGTTTCGAGAAACAATTTTCAATAGTAAATATTATTACTGGAAAAGGAATGAGATCTAAATCTGCTGAAGATCCTTACAAATCATCCGAATTAAGCATACTAAAGCACTCTATACCTGAATTTATTAATTCCAATTCTGAACTTATGAAAAAGATTAAAAACATTGATAGTACTGGTGAAAAGAATTTAGGCTCTTTTAATGTTTATTTAAAATCAAAGAATAAATTTAGATAAATCGTTATCTTTTACTAATTGTCCAAGATTCTCTTTTACATATTTTGAATCAATTACTATTTTTTCACCTGATCTGTCTGTTGCTGTGAAACTAATTTCATCCAAAACTCTTTCAATTATAGTGTGAAGTCTTCTCGCACCAATATTTTCGACGGATGAGTTTACTTCGCTTGCTAGATTAGCAATAGTATCAATTCCATCCTCTGAGAATTCTAAATCAACATTTTCAGTTTTTAATAATGCCTTATACTGTTTAATTAAACTGTTATCTGGCTCTTTTAAAATCCTTTTAAAGTCGGAACTATTTAATGCATCAAGCTCAACTCTTATTGGTAATCTTCCTTGTAATTCTGGAAGCAAATCAGATGGTTTTGCCAATTGGAATGCTCCTGAAGCTATAAATAATATATGATCTGTTTTTACTGGTCCATACTTTGTGCTCACAGTCGTCCCTTCTATCAAAGGCAACAAATCTCTCTGTACCCCTTCTCTTGACACGTCTCCACCAACTCTATCAGTTCTTGCAGAAATTTTGTCAATTTCGTCTAAGAAAACAATTCCATTATTTTCAGTTACATTTTTTGCAGATTTAATAATTTTATCTTGTTCAATAAGTTTATCAGCTTCTTCATTTAATAAGATTTCATGAGACTCTTTTACAGTCATTTTTTTCTTTTTTGATTTGTTGCCCATTGATTTACCGAGCATGTCACCAATATTAATCATTCCAATATTTGCTCCAGGCATTCCTGGTATTTCAAAGCTTGGCATGTTTCCACTTTCATTAACTGGAACTTCAATTTCATTATCGTCCAAGTCTCCGTTTCTAAGTCTCTTTCTGAAACTTTCTCGTGTTGCTACACTTGCTTTGTTTCCTACCAGAGCATCTAAAACTCTTTCTTCGGCAAGTTTTTGCGCTTTTGCATGAACTTCTTTTCTCTTTTTAACTTTTTCCATTGCTATAGCAATTTCAAGTAAGTCTCTTATGATTTGTTCTACGTCTCTTCCTACATAACCAACCTCTGTAAATCTTGTGGCTTCAACTTTTACAAATGGGGCTTCTGCTAATTTTGATAGTCTTCTTGATATTTCAGTTTTACCAACACCTGTTGGTCCAATCATTAATATATTTTTAGGTAGAACCTCATCTCTCATTTCACCTTTTAAAGCTTGTCTTCTCCATCTATTTCTAAGAGCAATAGCAACAGCTCTCTTGGCTTTGTTTTGCCCTACAACGTATCTGTCTAATTCAGATACAATTTCTCTCGGTGAAAGAGAGTCTATGTGACTCTTTTTTTCCTCAGAATTTTTTTTTGGAAATGATTTAATATTTGATTTTTCCATTATATTTTCTCAACTCTAATATTATCATTTGTAAAAACACAAATATCAGCTGCTACTTTAATTGCTTTTTTCGCAACTTCTTCAGCATTTAACTCCGTATCCATTAAAACTTTTGCAGCTGCTAGAGCGTAGTTTCCACCTGATCCAATTCCAATAACATCTCCTTCAGGTTCTAAAACGTCTCCAGTTCCCGAAATTATAAAACTTTTTTCTTTATCACCAATTGCCATTAACGCTTCAAGACGTCTTAAATATTTATCAGTTCTCCAATCCTTAGCAAGTTCGACTGCTGCACGTGTTAAATTTCCAGCATGTTTTTCAAGTTTGGCCTCTAATCTTTCAAAAAGTGTTAGCGCATCTGCCGTTGAACCTGCAAAACCTGCAATCACATTTCGTTTCTCTATTTTACGAACTTTGTTAGCATTGCTTTTAATTACAGTATTTCCCATACTGACCTGGCCATCGCTTGCCACAACTACGTCATTTTTTTTTCTTACTAATACAATTGTTGTCATGAGATATAGATGGATATGAATTTCTATTCTTCAAGTGGTAAATTAGTTTTGTTGATATGACCAAATAATACAGATATACGTAGGTATATATGAAGCGAAAAGCATCAATAACAAGAAAAACAAAAGAGACAAAAATTGACGTTGAGTTAAACATAGACGGCAAAGGTCAGTACAAAATAGATACCGGCATAGGTTTTCTTGATCATATGCTTGAACAACTTTCTAAACATTCATCAATTGATTTAAAGGTAAAAGCTAAAGGCGACACACACATAGATCTTCACCACACAACAGAAGATACTGGAATTGCTATTGGTGAATGTCTTAAAAAAGCATCAAAAAAATTCATTGGAATTAAAAGATATGCTCACGCAATGATACCAATGGATGAAACTTTAACTAGAGTTGCATTAGACGTTTCAAACAGACCCTATTTAATCTGGAAAGTAGATTTAAAAGTAGAAAAACTTGGAGAAATGGATACGGAACTATTCAAAGAATGGTTTCAAGCTTTTTCACAATCTGCAGGAATTACATTGCATATTGAGAATTTATATGGAGACAATAGTCACCATAAAGTAGAGTCATGTTTTAAAGGTTTAGCAAGATCGCTTAGAGCTGCATTAGAAATAGATCCAAAAAACAAAAAAGTCGTGCCATCTACTAAGGGCTCTTTATAAAAATTAATGAATGTAACAATTGTTGATTACAAATCAGGGAACATTAGCTCTGTTATTAACTCATTTAAAGAGGTAGCCCAAAATAAAGTTAAAATTGAGGTAACTTCTGATGTGAGCAAAATTAAATCCACTGACAAAGTTGTCTTACCAGGCCAGGGATCATTTAAAAGTTGTGTGGATGCATTACAATCTATTGATGGACTTGTGGATTTTTTAAATGATTTTGCAATGAATAAGAAAAAACCTCTTCTTGGAATATGTGTTGGATTACAAATGTTCGCTGATGTTGGGTATGAAGAGTCAGAAACAAAAGGATTAGGTTGGATCCCAGGGAAAGTGACAAAAATAGATAATCAAAATGGCAAATTTAAACTTCCCCATATCGGATGGAACCAAATAAACATAGTCAGAGATAGTAAAATTTTTAAAGATATAAATGATAAGACACATATGTACTTTGTTCACAGTTATGAGTTTGTCCCAAATGACAAAAATTGTATCTCAGCAACAACTGACTATTCATCAAAGCATGTTTGTGCTGTTGAAAAGGAAAATATCTTTGGTACTCAATTCCATCCAGAAAAGAGTGATAAATTAGGTCTTAAAATGATTAATAACTTTCTAGACTTGTAAATGAAAAACATAGATTTAAAATTTCTAGGAGGAAAAGATGTGTCGTTTGTAATTAAAAAAGCAGATGAATTATTTAAAGAAAACCTTGAAGGAAAAATTCATGCACATAAATTATATAGTTTATTACTTGAACAAATACCCAATATTTATGAAAAAAAAAAGGAACGTATCTTCAGGGGCCACTTAAGACAAAAAATTTGGAATTGCGAAAAAACTTTTTTTTGGAATGAAAAATATCCATCGCAAGCAGGCCAAGATAAAATAATTAATGAATTTTTTTTTAGATCGAAAAATAAGGGATATTTTATTGATATTGGAGCTTACGATGGAGTTATGGGAAGTAATAGTTTACATTTTGAAAGATTTTTAAAATGGGATGGTATTGCAATCGAACCATCCACGATCCAATTTGAAAAATTAAAAAAAAATAGAAATTGTAAAACTATAAACAAAGCAATTAGTTCAACTACAAAAGAGGTTGAATTCGTGGATGTTATTGAAGGTTTAACACAAATGAGTGGTATAAAAAACGAAATTTATCAAAAATATAACTCAACGATAATATCAAAAGACCGCGGTAGTGAGACAAAAATAGTGAAAATTTTAACAACAACTTTTAGTGAAATTGTATCTTCAGATATTGAAATAGATTATTTATCAATTGATATTGAGGGATCCGAATTTGATTTATTAGAGTCAATTGATTTTGATAAGTATAAAATTAAAGTTATTTCGGTAGAAAATAATTTACCTGATGATCAAGATTTTCAAGTTTTTTTTAATAAGAAAAATTTTAAATACTTTGATAGAGTAGGTCAGGATGAAATCTTTTATAATAAAAATTACATTAAGATTGACTAAATGAAAATATTTCCAGCAATTGATATAAAAGATAAAAAGTGTGTAAGATTAATTAAAGGTGATTTTAGTCAAAAAACAGAATATCAAATGTCACCAGTCGAACAGGCAACACAATTTATTGATAAAGGGTTTAAAAATTTACACATTATTGATCTTGATGGAGCCTTAGTGGGAGAAACAGTCAATCTTGATATTATTAAGGAGATCGTGAGTAAATTTGATTTTAAAGTAGAAGTAGGTGGGGGCGTGAGAGATTTTGATAGTATTCAAGAATATGCTGATATAGGTGTAGATAAGGTAATCTTAGGAAGTGCAGCCATTAAAGATAAAAATTTTTTAAAAAAGGCTTGTAAGAAATTTCCAAAAAAAATTGCATTGGGTTTGGATGCAAAAGATGGAAAACTCTCGTTATCAGGTTGGAAAGAAAGTTCAGGTATTTCAACTTTAGATTTTTTAACTGAAGTAAATGACTACGGTATTAGTAGATTAATTTTTACTGATATTAATAAAGATGGTACAAAAGAAAGTCCGAATTTTGAAGAAACACTAAAAGTTGCTGAAATTTCAAATTGCCCTGTATTAATTTCTGGCGGGGTATCATCAATAGAGGATATCAAAAAAGCTAAGACATTAAAAAATATTGAAGGTGTTATAGTCGGCAAAGCAATATACGATGGTGATATTAAACTAGAGGATCTGGCTAAAGAAGATGCTTAAAAATAGAATTATACCCTGCTTAGACGTTAAAAATGGTCGCGTAGTTAAAGGTATAAACTTTGTTGATCTGAAAGATGCCGGAGACCCTGTTGAGCAAGCAAAAGTTTATAGTAATGGTGGTGCAGATGAAATTTGTTTTTTAGATATTACCGCTTCAAATGAGAATAGAGATACTATTTACGAGGTTGTTGAGAAGACATCAAAGAAATGTTTTGTGCCTTTAACAGTAGGTGGTGGCGTTAGAAGCGTTGGTGATATCAATAAATTACTAAACTGCGGAGCTGATAAAGTTTCAATTAATACTGCGGCAGTAGAAAATTCCAAAGTCGTGGTCGATAGTTCTAAAAAATTTGGTTCACAATGTATTGTTGTTGCAATAGATGCAAAAAAAAATGGAGATAAATGGGAAGTTTTTACTCATGGAGGAAGAAACAACAGTGGAATTGATGCGTTGGAATATGCAAAAAAAATGGAAGATTGTGGAGCTGGAGAGTTGTTAGTTACTTCAATGGATAGAGATGGAACACAGGTTGGTTACGATATTGAGTTAATGTCTAAAATTTCTTCCAAGGTAAATATTCCTTTAATTGCATCTGGTGGTGTTGGAAATCTTGATCACTTAGTAGAGGGCATAAAATCAGGTAAAGCTAGTGCAGTTCTTGCAGCATCAATATTTCATTATGGAAAATACTCAGTGAAGGAAGCAAAGCAATATTTGGAGTCTAAAGGAATTCCTGTTAGAACTTAACATGCTAAAAACTCTGGAAGATATAATTTTAATGGTAAGAGAAAGGAAGACTAAACCTCAAAGCGAATCTTATACAAATAAATTATTAGCTAACAAAGAATTGTCAGTAGAAAAAGTGAAAGAGGAAGTTAAAGAATTAATCGAGGCTGTGGAAAATAATACAAATAAAGTTCATGAGACAGCCGATGTATTGTATCATCTAATTGTGTATCTCGAAGCAAATAACGTCAAAATAGAAGATGTTATGAAAGAACTAGATAAAAGAAAAAAATGAGCTACGACGACAATAACATTTTTGCAAAAATTCTCAGAGGTGAGATACCATGCAAAAAAATCTATGAGGACGAATTTGTTTTATCTTTTCATGATATAAATCCACAAAAAAAAGTTCATGCTTTGGTAATTCCAAAAGGCAAATATGTAAATTTAGAAGATTTTACTTCTAAAGCCACTTCTGAGGAAATTGTAGGTTTAATGAAAGGCATTTCAACTGTTGCAAAAAAGATTGGTATATCAAGTATAGACAATGGTGGATTTAGGACTTTATCAAACGTAGGGGAAAATGGTGGCCAAGAGGTACCTCATTTGCACTTTCATTTATTTGGTGGCGAAAAAGTAGGGAGAATGGTTCAATGATTATTAGTGTTAAAAGGAATTTTTTAGAATTAAAAAATATAAATGAACTTATTAAAAAGAGTAAACCAGATGACAATTATTCTATCGAAAAAACGAAACCAGATTTTCAACTAAATAAGTTTTTTTACAAACAAATCGGTAAGAAATATAGATGGACTGATAGATTGATTTGGACTGATCTTCAGTGGTCTAATTATGTTTCTAATAAAAATCTTGAAACTTACGTAATCAAGAATTATAAAGATCTAGTTGGATATTTTGAACTGATACATCACCCAGAAAAAAATGAGACAGAGCTTGCATATTTAGGTTTGTTTGAAGATTATTTTGGTAAGGGAGTTGGGGGCTATGCTTTAACTACTGCGATCATAAAATCATTTGAAAAAAAAATTAAAAGAATGTGGGTTCACACTTGCACACTAGATCATCCTAATGCGATAAAAAATTACTTAGCAAGGGGAATGAAAATTTTCAAAGAAGAAAATCTGGACATTAGAGCGAGTTAGTTATAAAGATTGAGATTAAAAATATTATCAGATAATTCTTGATTAATATTCTTAACGATAATATTGGACCTTACTCTGTTGCCATACAAATCAATAGTCTCCCATCCTTTAATTAAGTAATTTTGTTTATCAAAAAAAATACTTAATTGATTACTTTGATCATTAATTAATAGGAGGAAATTTTGTTCTTTTTCGACTACATTTCCCACGATTTTCGAGATTAAAAATTCTTTATTAAGAAAATATTTAAAGTAAGTATTTTCAGTTTTATAAGTATTCGCAAAATTTGAGCTTTTATTTTTGATTAAAAGTGTCTTTCCGTTAGATACGATTAACTTCCCAGTCTCATCGTATTTGCACATCATTTTATTATTGAATGAAATAATACAGTTACCAGTTTCTTTTTTATCGTTAATTAGTTGTTCAAAATCAAATGTAAAATTTTCAATCTCAGAAATTTTTTTAATAATTTTAGGTTCTGTGTAAGCATGCTTTTGAGTGAATATAAAAAAAACGATTAAAATCAGAAAAATTGTTCTCATTACAACAATTCTCTTTTGCCAACATGATTAGCTTTACTGACAATGCCTCTACTTTCCATAATATCTATTATTCTTGCAGCCCTATTGTAACCTATTTGAAGCTTTCTTTGCAAAAAGGAGGTTGATGCTTTTCCCTCAGATTTGACTATTTCAAGAGCTTTATTGTAAAGCTCATCATCTTGATCTGAGTCGTCAGATCCATCATCAGATGGACTTTCAGAAGATAAATTTAAAATTTCATCAACATATTCTGGATCTCCTTGTGATTTAAGAAAAGAATTTATTTTTTCAATTTCATTATCCGAAACAAATGGCGCATGGATTCTTGTAATTCGATTAGCAGAAGACATGAAAAGCATATCCCCTTTCCCTAATAATTGTTCAGCACCTTGTTCTCCAAGAATTGTTCTACTGTCAATTTTTGAAGATACTTGAAAAGAAATACGAGTTGGAAAATTTGCTTTGATAGTACCTGTAATTACATCAACGCTAGGTCTTTGCGTTGCCATGATTATATGAATGCCTGCGGCCCTTGCCATTTGAGAAAGTTTCTGAATACAATTTTCAATGTCCTTACTAGCAACCAACATAAGATCTGACATTTCATCTACTATAACTACAATGTAAGGCATAGAAATTTTATGTTTAGCGTTGTAACTGTCAATATTTCTAACGCCAACTTTAGTCATTAATTTGTATCTATTTTCCATTTCTTTTACTACCCAACCCAAAACTGAGGCAGCTTTTTTTGCCTCAGTTATCACAGGACATAATAGATGGGGAATTCCTTCATATGTCGAAAGCTCTAACATCTTAGGATCAATTAAAATGAACTTACAAATTTCTGGTTTGTGTCTGTATAGCAATGAAAGAATAATCGTATTTATACATACAGATTTACCAGAGCCGGTGGTACCAGCAATCAAAAGATGTGGCATTGAAGCTAAATCTCCAATCAATGGTTGACCAGAAATACTTTTACCAAGGGCTATCGGTAATTTTAAATCCTTATTGTTAAATTTTGGACTAGATATTATTTCTCTTAACATAACATTGTCCCTAAATGAATTCGGAAGTTCAATACCGATTGTACTAGATCCTGGAATTGTAGAAATCCTCGCAGACTCAGAGCTTGTATTTCTCGCTATATCTTCCGACAGGTTTACGATTTTTGAGACTTTAACTCCCGCAGCAGGTTCAAACTCATTAAGAGTAACAACTGGACCCGTACTTATTTTTGTTATTTTTCCTTGTACACCAAAATCTAACAATACTTTTTCCAAAAAATCAGCATCAACTTTTTTTTCTTCTTTTGCATTTTTAACTTTCTTTTCTGGAACCTTAAGGAAATCAAGTGATGGAAGTTTAAAAGAACCTACCTTCTTAGGCTCAGAAATGGATTCACTGAGGTTAAAAGTTTCTTGAACAGTTTCTTTTTCTTTAAATTGTGAATCCTGACTTATAACTTGATCTTTAACTTGATCAACTTTTTTCTTTCTTATGAAAATTTTAATCCAATAAGAATTTGGATTTAAACTCAATACAAATAAAAGAATAAAACTTATTAAAGAAAAATAATAAGTAATTTTATTATCCAAGAATTCAAGTTTTAAAAAAACTGACTCATTTAAAAAATTACCAACAAATCCACCATTTCCATTAATATAAAGAAAGTAGGGTGAAGTTAAAAAAACACTTAAAAAGAAAGTTCCAATTAAACAATAGCAAACTACCAAAAAAATATTATTTACAATAATACTCGGTGTCTTTTTAAAAAAAATATTAATTGCTGAAAAGATAATTGTTATAGGAATGAAATAACTTATTAATCCAATCGATTGAAAAAAAAAGTCTGATATTATACTTCCATTAATTCCGAGCAAATTTTTAACTTTTTGTCCCTCAGAAAATATAAAGTTTGGATCATCCGGTGTGTAAGTTACCACTGCCAAGGACAGTAAAATTGCTAACAGAAACAGCCCAATTGCAAAAATTTCAATTAAGCGATTAAATATAAATGCTTTTAGATCGATATTCTTAATTTTTAAATTCATAAAGAATCAAATTTATCACTTTGTATCATTTAATATTTATTGTTAAAATTAAAAATATTTATGAAAATTTGCTTATTTGGAAAAAACTTAACGAACTTAATTTTATCTCAAGTTTTAATTAAAAAAGGGATATCAGTTCATATGTACCATCAAAAAAAAAATAAGTTAGCAAAAGTTAACTATAACAGGACTATTGGATTATCTTTTGAAAATATTAAGTTTTTGAAAAAGTACGATGTAGATGTTGAAAAAATTGGTCAAAAAATAAGTAAAATTTTTCTTTATAAAAATGATTCCAAAGAAACTTTTTTAAAGTTTGATAATAAAAATTCGCTTTTCTTTATAGTGAAAAATCAGTTATTGTTTAACCAAGTATATAAAACGTTAAAAAAAAGAAAAAATTTCAAAGAAAGTAATATCAAAAAGGATTCTGATTACTTTAAATTATTAAAGAAAAAAGATTTTCAATTTTTTGTAAATTCAGAAACAAATAACATTATTAATAAAAAATTCTTTTTTCAAAACATAAAAAAAGATTACAAAAGCACATCCTATATTTCCGTGATTGATCATCAAAAATTAAAAAATAATACATCAGTTCAGATTTTTACAAAAAGGGGTCCCTTAGCTTTCTTACCAATTTCTAATTCAAAAACTTCCCTAGTTTATTCGGTAACCGATAAGTTAGATATAAATGAAAATGAATTCAAAGAGCTTGTTAAAAAATATAATAAATTCTACAAAATCAAAAGATTTTATAATGTTGATAAATTTAAGTTAAATTTCTTTTTATCAAAAAAATATACTTCTAAAAATATTTTATCATTTGGAGACAATCTTCATAAAGTCCACCCTTTAGCAGGACAGGGATTTAACATGACAGTAAGAGATATAAAATCTTTAACTGATCAAATTCAAAAAAATATGGATCTTGGTTTAGAGTTATCAACTGCTATCCTATCCTTTGAAAAAGAAAGAAAACATAATAATTTCTTTTTTGCATATGGAATTGATTTTCTTCACAATTTTTTTGAAAAAGAAAATAGATTTAAGATATTAGATAACAAAAAAATTTCAGAAACTTTAGATAATAGTTTCTTTTTAAAGAAAATCTCAGAGAAATTTGCAAATAAGGGGTTTAACTTTTAATTACTGTATAGTTTTATTACTAAAGTTATCTTTAAGATAAGTATTAATAATTTGTTCTAATTTTTCTTTTCTATAATTAAGATTCTTTGTTTCCAATAGCATTTGTTTTTCCTCAAGTGTAAAAGGTGAAGCCATTGCTAAAGTATTAATAGTTTGACTTAAATCTTGTTTTTCGAATTCTTTCCAATTAATTAAATAACCCTGCTTTTCAAATAATGATCTTAAATTATCAAAGATAAGTCTTAGATCTGAAAATTTAATAGGTTCCTTTTTCTCATTAAGGTCTTGTTCAAAATCCTTATGATCAACTTCACACATTCTATACGATTTATCACTTTCAATTTCATTAATAATTTTAAATCTTATCAAGCCATTCAAAATGACTATGTATCTTCCATCATCAGTTTCGTTAAAACTTGTAATTTTTCCCATACACCCAATTTTAAATAGATCCGGCTTTTTTGTATCCCCAGATTTTTTTGGCTGTATCATTCCAATAATCCTGTCGCTTTTCATACTGTCGTCTATCATTTGAATATATCTTGGTTCAAAAATATTTAGAGGAGCACTTGTATTCGGAAAAAAAATGAAATTAGATAACGGAAAGACAGGTATTTTCTTTGGTAGTTTTGTTTGATTATTCATAAGTTAATTTTAGCAAAGTGTTTTAAGATTATCTATATTAAAGCTTAAAGAATTCTTAATTTTAAGCAATCAATTTGTCGCTTGCTTAATTTTTAAAAAGCCTTTAACTTAAAAGTAATTAAATAGGCGGGCATAGCTCAGTGGTAGAGCGTCTCGTTGCCAACGAGAAGGTCGTGGGTTCAAGTCCCATTGCCCGCTCCATTTTAAGAAATTATGACCGATTTAGCAGAAAAAAAATGTATTCCATGTGAAGGTGGGATTCCGAGTTTCAAAATTGACGAGATACACAAATATCTAAAAAAAGTTGATGGTTGGGATGTTAAACCCGATGAAAGTAAAAACTATTATCTAATTAAAGAATTTAAATTTAAAAATTTCCTTGAAAGCCAAGAATTTGTCAACAAAGTTGGAAGTATTGCCGAAACCGAAGGTCATCATCCTGATATTTGGTTTGGTTGGGGATATGCAAAAATAAAGATATTTACTCATGCAATAAATGGTTTAGCTGAAAGTGACTTCATACTTGCGGCTAAAATAGATAAAATTTCTTAATGTTTAAAATGTCTTGTCTTTGAAAAGACAAGAATAGTATTTGTTTTATTTGCAAAATTTATAATTTCTTTATCTCTAATTGATCCACTTGGTTGAATTATAGCCTCAACACCAGCTTGAACTAAAGTTTCAATTCCATCTACAAAAGGGAAAAAAGCATCAGATGCAGCTACAATTTTTTCTTTAGTATCAAATCTTTTTAGCTTTTTCATTTTACTCACAGCAATCTTGCAGCTATCCAGCCTACTCGGTTGTCCTGATCCTATTCCAATAGTTGCATTATTTTGAGAGATTACTATTGCATTTGATTTTACAAATCTACATACATTAAATGTAAACAAAAGATTGTTCAGGATTTCATTTGAAGGTCTAACTTTAGAGACAACTTTAAAGTCACTTCTTTTGAAGATCTTAGTATCAGAAGATTGCGAAAGAAAATTATTCATAATTGATGTATTTTGTTCAAAATTAAGTTCTTTCAATAAACTAGAGTCAATCAACCTTAAATTTTTTTTCCTTTTTAATATTTTTAAAGCACCACTTTCAAAACCGTTTGCAACAACTACTTCATAAAACTTGCTTAAAATTTCTTTTGCAACAGTTTTATCAACTTTATAATTACATGAAATAATACCTCCAAAAGCACTTGTAGGGTCACACTCATATGCTTTAAGATAGCTATTGATTTTTTTTTTATCTAATGCAACTCCACAAGGGTTTGCATGTTTGATAATTACTGTCGAATAATCTTTTGTAAATGATTTTGATAAGGATATACCTGTAAATATATCGTTATAATTGTTGTAACTTAATTTTTTTCCATTTAGTTGTTTTATATTTATTTCTTTGTTTAAAGAATAAACACTTGCGCCTTGGTGAGGATTTTCCCCATACCTTAAATTTTCAACTAAATTTCCACCAATCAATTTCTTTTTTGGTGGTGGAGAGTCATTGTTGGCTTTATTTAAATATTGAGTAATTTTTGTATCGTAATATCCGGTTTCAAGGAAAGCGTCTCTTGATAATATTTTTCTAAAATTAAGACTTGTTGATCCTCTATATTTGTTCATTTCATTTTGAAGTGCAATATATTGACTTGTGTCTGTAATGACTGTTACATCCTCATAATTTTTTGCTGCTGCTCTAACCAAAGTTGGTCCACCAATATCGATATTTTCTATTATTTTTTTATCATTTCCTTTTTTTACAGCCTCTTCAAAAGGATAAAAATTTACAATAACTAAATCTATCTTCTTGATGTTAATTTTTTTAATTTGTTTTTGATGCCTTTTATTGTTCCTTTTAAATAAGATTCCTCCATAAAGTTTTGGGTGTAAGGTTTTTACTCTTCCATCTAATATCTCTGGAGAATTAGTAAAATCACTTATTTCAATACTCTTATAACCAAGTCTGTTAATTTTTTTATAAGTACCTCCAGAACTTAATATTTCAACTTTAAATTTTTTAAGAACTTTTAAAATTTTTGTAAGTTCAGATTTGTCAGAAACTGAAATTAGAGCTCGATTAACTTTTTTTAAATTCATATTTTTTCAATCGACCAATTTATTTCTTCCTCTTCATTCGAGATAAATCCATTAATAAATATATTTAGATTTTCTGAAAAAGAGTTTTTTCTCCCAAAATAAAGACCTTTTTCAATATCAAAAATTTCTTTATCACATGTAAACTTCCAACCAGATTTTTTCAGTTGTATTAATATAGATTTTTGATCTTGTGTTTTAATTGCATTTGTGCCGGGCATAAGATGAAATCGAATTTCATATTCTAAATTTTGAAAGCCTCTTTTGGATATAATTTTATCAGTTCCTATAAACTTGTTTTTATTTTTGAAAAAAGTAAGATCCCTTTGAATATTAAGGCCATATTTTTTTTGGTAACCATCATGTTTTGCTGAGATATGCCACTTATCTTGATCATCCTCTATTTTTTTATCGAATATTTTTAAGTTAGTTTTTAGATAATTTTGACCATTAGGATTTTTTGTAAAAGAACATGAAGAACTATCATCAATTGAAATAGCTGAATGTGATGCCGTTGATTTTGAAATAACATTTAATTTATGTTTAAAATCTTGATAGTATCCACAATTAGTAATGAGTTTTTCATTGTCATAAAAAAATTCAAAAGATAATGCCCCAGATTGATATTCTGATGAGTTTTTCTTTTCTGGGGATGAACCAACATCCATAGCTAAACAATTTTTTTTATACGAGAGAATTGCGTAACCACCTAAATTATTTAAGTTATTTTTAAATTTATAGTCATGGATTTTAAGAAAATTTTGAAAATCACGGTTATTTATTTCTTGATTACCATTAAATAAAAATTTCTTTTCATTTTCTCTAAAGAAAAATGCATAACATTTTCCTAAGTAATAGATAATTTCATTTAGATGTTCAGGAATTTCATTCTGTGAGTCTCTAAGAAGTTCCCTTATAAATATCAAATACTTCATGTAAAAAAGTAGTTGTCTTGGACTTCTAGATTTTGGGAATCCATCTAATTCAAAAGATGAATTAATAATTTTTTTTAACAAATTTAGTCCAAAGTCTAGATATTTTGTTTGGCCATTAAAAGATAAACTGGCAAGAATTATCGCAGCACACCCCAACATTTTGTCGTTTAAAGTTGAAGAGTTATCAATCTCATTAATTAAATGATTTACTTGTTTTTTAATGTTTCTAGAAAATAAAATTTTATAATTTTCTGTCGCGTTTTCATAAGTAATCTGACTATTAGCAATCCATGAAATAATTCTTTTTGCCAAGGTATCTGTTTCCCAACTTTTTGGTGAATAGCTTTCATAATTTCCAATCCAGTTTGATATTATATTTTGAGTAATTTTTTTTGACGATTTTAAGTTGATTGTAAATAACCAATAAAAACTATGAATCTTTTTAAAATCTTTATCATTAAGGTCAATTTTGTTCCAAACATCTTCAAGACTAAAATCTTCAATTCTAAAATTCCTCTCTTTTGATTTAATAATACAATTTAGTAAACTCAAATTTGGAACATAATTCAAGCCTCCGTCAAATACTCGAGATATCTTCCGGTTATAAATATTTGAGTTGAGATATATTTTTCTAATTTGTTTATAAAGATAAGATAGAGAATTATTTAAAAATTTTTCTTTAGCTATCATGATAAATCAAATCGATTTAAGAAAATCTATATTCTTTTTTATATCTCCATTGTTCTCTTTAAAAATTGTAGTCCCTGATACCAAGACATTTGCTCCAGCATCAATTACTGATTTGAAATTTGAAAAATTAATTCCACCATCAACTTCAATATCAAAATTTAATTTTCTTTTATCCTTTAAATCTTTTAAGCTTTTAATTTTGTCTAAAACATCAGAGATAAATTTTTGACCTCCAAAACCTGGGTAAACACTCATGATAAGTATTAAGTCTACCTTATCCAAATAATTTTCAACAATATCAATTTTAGTATCTGGGTTTAAAGATATACCAACCTTTTTTTTAAAACTTCTGATTTCATCGATGGTCTCTTGCAAATTAGGAGTAGCCTCTGGATGAATTGTAATAATATCTGCCCCTGCGTTTGCAAAATCCTTTATATATTTATGAACTGGACTAATCATTAAATGAACGTCAAATGGAAGTGAAGTTTTGCTTCTAAGAGCTTTTATAACAGGTGGTCCAATAGTTATATTTGGTACAAAGTGACCATCCATCACATCTACATGAATCATGTCAGCTCCAGCTGTTTCGAGTTTTTTAATATCTTTTTCCAAATTGCTGAAATCAGCTGAAAGAATTGATGGAGATATTTGAATTTTTTTCATTGATACTTAGAATACTAGTATCAATTTTTGTTTTTTTTTTGAATCAATTTTTACCGAAAATTTGGTAAATCTGAATAGCAATTTCACTTTCTAATGGAAAAGACAACATTCCCATTACAGAATACCCCAACAGGTAAGGCATTAAGTAAAATCTAAACATATAGAAGAACCAAGCAACATAAAGTGGCACCAAAGGTTTTATAATGAAGGATGGAGTGATAAAAGCAAATATCCTTATAAACGGATCAGTCATCTTCACAAATATCCTCATAAAGAAGAAATTTGAGTCTTCCCTTTGAAATATATTCATCGCAACTCTTCCAATTAGTGTCCACATAATTACGCCCATGACGTAATCGATTAAATAAACCATTGGATGAAAGTTTGCGTACATGAGTTTAAAAAGATTGAAGGGGCGAAAATTCGCCCCTTCGAAAGTAATTATTTAGTGTTGTTTACCAAGTATCGCTTTACCGCTAGGTACTCGTACTTCGTCAACCATTCTTTGAGTAGCAGCATCAGGTGCTTTAGTCATCAAGCTGACTACCACCATTAATACTAAGCTTACTAAAGATCCAACAATACCAAATGTTAATTGAGTAACTCCCCAGAATCCAGGGTAACCACTTCTTACAGCAATTAGATATGCTGAACCAGCGATTAAACCACCTAACATTCCAGCGACTGCTCCTTGAGCATTAGCTCTCTTCCACCATACTCCTAATACAAGTGGGAAGAACAATCCTGACATCGCAAAGTCAAAAGCCCAGATGACTGAACCTAAGATACCTTGAATCTCAAGAGCTGCAATTGTTGCTCCTGCAAAACCAATTAATACAAGTAATACCCTTGCAACGATAAGTCTTTTCGCTGTCTCTGCTCTTGGGTTAATCATCTTGTAGTAAATATCATGCGATAGAGCATTTGATATCGCTAACACTAATCCGTCAGCTGTTGACATGGCAGCAGCCATACCTCCAGCAGCAACTAGGCCAGAAATTACATATGGTAATCCTGCTATCTCTGGAGTAGCCAATACAACGGCTTTACCACCCATGAAAAACTCGTTTAATTCAAGTGTTCCATTTCCGTTAAAGTCGCTTACAAACATTAAGTTTGCTTGGTTCCAGTTTTGATACCAGTCAATCGCTTGAACTTCAGAGATTGATTTACCAATAATTCCAGTAGCTAAGTTTGGATCCATTAGTGATAGTTTAGACAAAGTCGCTAACATTGGTGCTGAAGAGTATAGTAGGAATATAAAGAATAGTGACCAACCTACTGATCTTCTTGCAGCTTTCACACTTGGAGTTGTGAAATATCTCATCATAACGTGTGGTAATGAAGCTGTTCCAGCCATCATACAAACTGCTAATGAAATAAATTTCCAAGGTGTTGTGTTAACTTCTGCGTGCGCTTTAGTTATACCAGATAGTCCTTTTGGAACCTGTTTTAGGTCAGCTGCAGAGTTTTTAACTTCGCCAAGACCAAACTGAGCTTCTAACTCAGCGATCCTTGCTACTTCATCTGCTAACATTAGGTGTGGAAATACTCCTGCACCCATTTTGTTACTGATCCAGAAAACTGGTAACAAGTATGCTATAATCAGTACAATGTACTGAGCAACTTGCGTCCAAGTAACTGCTCTCATTCCACCAAGCATTGAACACATCAATATACTTGCAAGACCAACGTACACAGCAATCTCGAAAGGAATATCAAGTGCAACTGATGCAATTGTTCCTGTCGCATTTATCTGCGCAGTCACGTATGTGAATGATGCAACTGTTAAGACTATTACCGCAGATAGTCTAGCCATGTTTCCACCATATCTAGTTCCGATAAAATCTGGAACTGTGTAGCAACCAAACTTTCTCAAGTATGGTGCTAATAGCGAAGCAACTAGAACGTATCCACCCGTCCAACCAACAAGCAATGCCATATAGCCGTAACCTTTGAAGTAAATTCCCCCAGCCATTGCAACGAATGAAGCACCAGACATCCAGTCTGCTGCAGTAGCCATTCCGTTGAATACTGTTGGAACCTGTCTTCCAGCTACGTAATATGCATCTGTTTGCATTGTACGTGATAGGTAACCAATTAACGCATAAATTAAAACTGTGAACGCAACAAAGAAAATACCAATTAACTTCGCTGACATTCCAGCTTGTTCAGCAATCGCCATTAAGATTATGAAAACAATAAACCCGCCGGTATATGTTCCATAAATCTTAGGAAGATTGTCTATAAATTTACCTTTAAACATTAGTCATCCTCTCTTTCAGTGTAGCCGAACTCTTCGTCAATTTTTTCTTGTCTATTCGCAAACCAGAAAATCAGTATTACGAAAATTCCAAGAGAACCTTGACATGTCATGTAATAAGACAACGGATATCCAAGCGGTCTTATTGATGACGCTTCCATCTCGGCGCCGAAGAAAAAGATGCCAATAGAGAAAACAAACCAGATTGCTAACGTTACGAATAGCAACATCCTAGTTTTTTCCCAGTGTTGTTGTTGTTTTGACATTTTTTTTCCCTCCCTATAGGTTAAAAGACGAAACATTACCCAAAATGGCATAGATTGGAACCCCTAAAAATGTTACAATTGAGTGCGTTTTTACACAATTAGACAACTTGAAGTAGAAATTTATGCTAAAATACAAATTCAATCTAAAAGATATAAGTCTCGCTGATTTTAAACTCTATTTAGGAGCAATGTTTAAAGCAGTGCTCCCTAAGAGCAAATTGAGGAATTTGGATGACCTAAAAAAATTTATTCAACAAAAATCAGCTTGGGTAACACAAGTTACACTTTATAATTATTTAAAAACCAGAATGGGAACAAGATATGTTTTACATTTTGATAATGAAGTTTTTTTATCTTCAATAAATAAAGCTAAATGGAATATTTATTATGTGGCCCTTCAAGATCTTACTTTTTATAGCTTCTCGTATTTAAATTATTATTTTAAATATGAGGACACAGCAAAATCAAAAATGATTTATGAGGAGATCTTGCACGATGAACTTAAGAATGGCATGCCTGATGATATAATTGCAAAAGGTAAAGCTACTTTTGATAAAAGACTTTCAGAAATTGATTGGAAAAAATATTTTAGCTCTTTGCCATTCAATAAGAGCGCTTTAGCTTTGTACGAGTGGGCGCCAATTGCTGAAGAACTAAAAACTTTGGATAGAAAAATTGTTTTGAACTCTATGATACTGAAGTGGGATAATATCAAAGAAGAATTCGAAAAGAGAATTAATTTTTAAATATTTTTTCTTTCGTCAACAAGACTTTTTACAACACTAGGATCTGCCAACGTTGTAGTATCACCAAGTTGATCATGTTCATTTGCTGCTATCTTACGTAAGATTCTTCTCATTATTTTTCCAGATCTAGTTTTTGGAAGTCCTGGTGAAAAATGAATTATATCAGGTGTTGCTATCGGTCCAATTTGTTTTCTTACCCAAAGCTTCAAATCTCTTTCCAAATCACCATCAGGATTTTCACCCACATTAAGGGTCACGTAACAGTACAAACCATTTCCTTTAATGTCATGAGGATAACCCACAACTGCAGCCTCTGCTACTTTTGGATGAGCCACGAAAGCACTTTCTATTTCTGCAGTACCAAGGTTATGACCCGATACAATAATAACATCGTCAACTCTTCCTGTTATCCAATAATATCCGTCTTTGTCTCTTCGACACCCATCACCAGTAAAATATTTTCCATCAAATTGAGAAAAGTATGTTTCAATAAATCTATTGTGGTCTCCATAAACAGTTCTCATTTGTCCTGGCCATGATTGAGCAATACATAATCTACCTTGGGCTTCACCTTTTAAAACATTTCCATCTTTATCAACTATTACAGGTTTTATTCCATAGAAAGGTTTAGTTGCTGAACCTGGTTTAAGATCTATTGCACCAGTCTGTGGGCTAATCAATATACCACCTGTTTCTGTTTGCCACCAAGTATCAACAATTGGACACTTACTATCACCAACTGTTTTATAATACCATTCCCATGCTTCGGGATTAATTGGTTCTCCTACAGTTCCTAAAAGTTTTAAGCTTTTTCTGGAAGTTTTTTTAACAGGTCCTTCTCCTTCTCTCATCAAAGCTCTAATTGCGGTAGGAGCTGTATAAAAAATGTTAACTTTATATTTATCAACAATTTGCCACCACCTTGAGCTGTCAGGATAAGTTGGAATTCCTTCAAACATTATTGTTGTTGCTCCATTAGCTAAAGGTCCATAAATGATATAACTATGTCCTGTGATCCAACCAATGTCTGCGGTACACCAATAAATATCTTTTTGTTTATAATTGAATATATACTGATGAGTCATCGAGGCATACACCATATAACCACCTGTAGTATGAAGCACACCTTTAGGCTTACCAGTGGAACCAGATGTGTATAGAATGAAAAGAGGATCTTCCGCATTCATTTCCTCAGGTTCACACACAGCAGGAACATTTTTTGTTATGTCATGATACCAGACATCTCTATCCTCATTCCAATTAATTCTATTTCCTGTTCTTTTAACAACAACACATTTTTTAACATTGGTGCAACTCAACAAAGCTTCATCTGTTATTTCTTTTAACGGAATTGTTTTTCCACCTCTGACCCCCTCATCAGCAGTCACAACATAATCTGAATTACAGTCATTAATTCTGCCTGCAATACTGTCGGGTGAAAATCCGCCAAAAATTATTGAGTGTATTGCACCAATTCTTGCACATGCTAGCATCGTGTATGCAAGCTCCGGTATCATAGTTAAATAAATCGTTACTCTATCGCCTTTTTTTACACCAATATTTTTTAACCCGTTTGCAATTTTAGATACTTCCGTATGGAGTTGCTTGTAACTAATTTTCTTTTGAACTTTTGGATCATCTCCAACCCAAACTATTGCAGTCTTATCTTTATTATTTTTAAGATGTCTATCTATACAGTTTGCCGAAGCATTAAGAGTTCCATCATAAAACCATTTAATATGTACATCAGATTTACTGTACTTAACGTCTTTGATCTTAGAATATGGCTTAATCCAACTTATTCTCTTTCCTTCTTTTCTCCAAAAGGAGTCATTTTCTTTTAAAGATTGATTGTATTTCTTTTCATACAAGCTTTTTGTAACTAACGCTTTTTTAATCCATTCAGATTTTGTCTTATAAATTTTTTCATTATCATCTATTGTTTTGCTGACCGACGATTTCGTTTTTCTTTTTTTAGATTTTAAGGACTTTCTTTTTTTGGATCTTCGTAAAACTTTTCTCTTCTTTTTTACAGGTTTTCTTTTTTTAGTTTTTTTACCCTTTTTCTTTTTTCTAGTTTTTTTTGGCATGCTAAATATTACCCATTTTATTTAATATTTTCCAGCTTTTAGAGTCAATTGGCATTACTGATAATCTGCTTTGTTTAATAAGGGGTATTTCAGTTAAAGAGCCGTTTTTTTTAATATCCTCTAATTTAATGGGATTTTTTAATTTTTGTTTAAATCTTACCTTCACGGCCACAAACATCTTTTTTTTATCTGTTGGATCTAAGAAAGCTTCTTTTATCACTTCTACAATACCAACAATTTCTTTTCCAATATTTGAATGGTAAAAAAAACAAAGATCACCGTTTTTCATTTTTTTCAAATTATTTCTTGCTTGATAATTTCTTACACCGTCCCATATCGCTCCTTTGACACCTGCTTTTTCTTGTTGTGTAATTGACCAAACGTCTGGCTCTGACTTTATTAACCAATATTGCATTTTAAATTTTTACACCAGCGCCTTTAAGAAACTTTGCTTTATTGTCTAACTGCCATCTTGGATTCGCTTCAAAATTATGTTTATCAAATTTTTTCTTCTTGTACCTTTCCAGACCTGCTAGCGCAATCATCGCTGCGTTATCGGTACACAATTTTAAATCAGGAAAGTAAATTTTAAATTTTTCCTCTTGGCACAATTTTTTTAAAATATTTCTAATTTGTTTATTAGCAGCAACACCACCCGCAACTACCAAAGTTCTATTTTTTGGATAAAATTCCAAATGTTGTTCAATAGCTTTTTTTGTTTTTTTATACAAAATATCTAGAACGGTTTTTTGAAAACTTGCCGCAAGATCGTTTTTATCTTTGTCCGTCTTTATGAATTCTTTTACTCTTAAGATTGCTGTTTTCAGACCAGCAAAAGATAAATTAGATCCACCTCTATTTAAAATAGGCTTTGGTAGCACGAACCTATTCTCATCACCTTTTCTTGCTAATTTTTCGATCTTAGGTCCACCTGGGTAACTAAGATTTAAAAGTTTTGCTGTTTTATCGAATGCTTCACCTAGCGCATCATCTATCGTTGTACCAAGTCTTTTATAGTCACCTAATTTTTTAACCGTTAGATATTGAGTGTGTCCACCAGAAATTAAAAAAAGAAGATATGGATATTTGATATTAAAATTTAATTTTGGACTTAAGGCATGTCCCTCTAGATGATTTACAGCGATAAAAGGTTTTTTTAATGATAAAGACAAAGCTTTTGCAAAATTCAAACCAACTGATAAACAAACTATCAAACCAGGTCCAGCAGTTGCTGAAACAGCATCAATATCTTTTAATTTTACTTTACTAATTTTTAAAGCTTTCCTTGTCATGATGTCAATCTTATCAAGATGCGCTCTTGCAGCTAAATCTGGAACTACACCACCAAATTTTTTATGAACTTCAAATTGACTTGAAACAACATTTGATAAAATTTTTGGTTTATTTTTTCCATTATCTCTCAATATGGATACAGCCGTCTCATCACAACTAGTTTCTATGCCAATAATGATTGTTTTTTTTTTCATAAAAGGTTTTTATTAATGTAATTTACTCTAAAAATAAAAAAATTAAATAAATGGAAAAACTTATAATTGGTTCTCGAGGAAGCAAATTGGCATTAAAATATGCTGAAATTGCGAAAAAAGCTTTTCTTAAAGAACTAGATATTGAAATAGAAATAAAAAAAATTACTACAGAAGGTGATTTAGTTTTGGACAGAAGGACTAGTGAAATTGGAGGCAAAGGGGAGTTCATTAAAAATATTGAAAAAGAACTTATAAGTAAAAATATTGATGTAGCTGTTCATTCCTTAAAAGACGTTCCATCAATTAAAACTAAAGGTCTGAGTATGGAGTGTTTTCTTAAAAGAAATGATCCTCAAGAAGTTTTAATTAATAAAGAAAACTTAACACTTGATAAAATTAAAAAAAATTCAGTAATTGGCACTTCCTCATTAAGAAGAGAATTTCAGTTAAAATATTTAAGACCAGACTTAATCTTTAAATTAATTAGGGGAAATATTGACACCAGAATTAAAAAATTAGATGAGGATCAATACGATTCGATTATTTTAGCAAAGGCAGGTCTATTATCTTTATCTATAGAAAACAGAATATCAGAGGTTTTTGAATGTGAGAAAATAGTTCCTCCAGCTGGCCAAGGAACAATTGTTCTTCAGTCTAGAGAAGACGACGACAAAATAAATAGCATACTTTCAAAAATAAACCACTTTGAAACTTCAATTGAAGCAAAAGTTGAAAGGAAAATTTTAAGTGTTTTAGAGGGTGATTGTAATACAGCAGCAGGGATATATGCTAATATAAAAGGCAAGAATGTAAAAATTATAGCTGAATTATTTTCTGATAATGGTGATAAAAAATTTACTTATAAAGATGAATGTAAAATAGAAGAGGCTTTAAAAATTGCAGAGAAAGCTGGCAATGATTTAAAAAAGCAGTTTGAGATGGCTAAATAAATGCATGTTTTGTTAACTAGACCTTTAGAGGACTCACTAGATCTCATAAAGAGATTTAAAGACAAAGATATTACTGTTTCCCATCTTCCGTTAATAAAAATAAATAAATTAGATTACCCAAAACTTAAAAGTTCAGAATATAATGTGATTGTTTTTACTAGCTCAAATGCAATTAGAAATTTAGATACTAAGGATTTTAGTAAAAATATTCTATGTTTTTGTGTTGGTGATGCAACTGAAAAAACCGCAAAACAAAAAGGTTTTCATAATACATTTTCGGCTGGTGGAAATGTGAGAAATTTACGAGAATTAATTTTACAAAATTTAGAAAAAAAAACTGAGAAAATTTTGTATGTAAGCGGTGAATTAGTTTCATATGATTTAGATAAAGATCTAATTAAAGAAGGTTTAAATGTTCAAAGATTAATTAATTATAGTGTTTCACATGTCAAAGATTTAAGTTCTGATTTTTTAAGTGAGTTAAAAAAAAAAATTCCTGATATCATTTATATCTACTCTCAAAATAGTGCGGTTAGTTTTTTTAATTTGATCAAAAAATATGAATTGGACGACTATTGGATGAAAACCAATTTGATGTGTATAGGTGAAAAAACTTCAGCCGTATTAAATGAGCTAAAATGGAAGAAAATCTTCTTATTTAATCCTGGTGAAGAAGAATTTTTATTATATAAAATTTAGATATGGAAGTTTTTATAAATTTTAAGGAACTATTTCTTTCAGTTTGGGACCAGGGAATTCTCGGTATTGATATTGGTCAAATTCTTATTGGGCTAGGAATATTTTTAATATTTTTAATTTTTAGAGGTCTTATTAGTAAATTAATTCTTAAAAAATTAGAAATGATATCTAAAAAAACAACCAACAAATTAGATGATACATTCGTGAAATCTTTAGTTGGTCCAGCGAGATTTTTGCCAATAGTGTTAGGTTTCTTTTTTGCAAGTTATTATATGACATTTAGTGATGAAACCAGTTCATTTGTTGATACTGTTAATAGAACATTAATTACAATATTATTATTTTGGATAATTCATCAGATTATAGAACCAATTTCTTATATTTTAAGTGGACTAGATAGAATTTTAACGCGTGAGTTAATTGGCTGGATAATTAAATCATTAAAGATACTTATTTTTATACTTGGAGCTGCAGCTGTCTTAGAACTATGGGGAATAAAGATTGGTCCAATTATAGCGGGGCTTGGTTTGTTTGGTGTTGCAGTAGCACTAGGTGCACAAGATTTATTTAAAAACCTTATTTCAGGAATTTTAGTTTTAGTTGAAAAAAGATTTAAAATGGGTGATTGGATTTTAGTTGAGGGCACAATTGAGGGTATTGTTGAAAAAATTGGATTTAGATCAACTACAATAAGAAAGTTTGATAAATCTTTAGCTATAATACCAAATTTTCAATTTGCTGAAAACGCTGTAATTAACATAAGCCAAACCACGAACTGGTTAATAAGTTGGACAATAACACTTCAGTACGACACTACTATAGAACAATTAAAAAATGTCAGAGACCAAATTGAAAATTTTATCAAAGAAAGTAAAGATTTTGACACAAAAGTTGGCTTAGCTGTAAGAGTGGATAAATTTTCGGATAGCTCAATAGATATGTATGTAAGATGTTTTACACAAACAGATAGCTGGAATGAGTGGCTTAAAGTTAAGGAAAGATTAGCAATTGGTGTTAAAGAAATCGTAGAAAAAAACAAAGCGTCGTTCGCTTTTCCTAGTCAATCAATCTACGTAGAAAAAAAATGATAATAATTTACATAGTCGCTATGACAATACTCAAGTATTACTCATACATAGTAATTGCAAACGTCATTTTAAGCTGGCTAGTTGCTTTTAATATAATTAATACTGGAAATCGATTTGTTTATTCTGTTTTGGACTTTACGTATAGGATGACCGAACCTTTTCTTAATAGAATAAGAGCTTTTTTACCAAATCTTGGCGCATTTGATATCTCGCCTGTAATATTACTTATGTTGATATGGATTATGCAAATGTGTATGGAGTATTACATAAGACCGATAATATAAAATATCATGAATTTGATTGACGGAAAAAAAATTGCTGCTGAACTTAGGAACGAACTTAAAGTTGAAGTAGACAACATAAAGAAAAGGTTTAACAAAGTTCCAGGATTGACAGTAATTTTAATTGGAGATTTAGCACCAAGTCAAATTTATGTAAGGAATAAAGAAAAATCTGCGAAGGAAATTGGCCTTAAATCAGAAATTATAAAGTACCCCAAGGATATTAAGGAGATTTCAGTATTAAATAAAATTGAGGAACTAAATAATGATGATACAGTTTCGGGCATACTTGTTCAACTTCCCCTTCCAGATCATATTGATAAAAAAAAAATAATCGAAAGAATTAATCCTGATAAAGATGTTGATGGCTTTCATCCTTACAATGTAGGAAACTTATCATCAGGATACGAAAGTTCAGTCCCTTGTACACCATTAGGATGTTACTTACTTATTAAGAAAATTGAACCAAATTTAAGCGGTAAAAAAGCGATTGTGATTGGAAGATCTAATTTGAATGGTAAGCCGATGGCACAGCTACTTTTAAAAGAAAATTGTACAGTAACTATCACACACTCAAAAACTAAAGATTTAAAAAATGAGTGTTTGAAAGGTGATATTGTAATTGCTGCTGTAGGAATTCCAGAGCTGGTAAAAGCGGACTGGATCAAAAAAGATGCAATAGTGATTGATGTAGGAATTAACAAGACAGATAAAGGTATTGTAGGAGATGTAGCTTTTGAGGAGGTATCTAAAGTAGCGAAAGCATTAACTCCGGTACCAGGTGGTGTGGGTCCAATGACGATTGCTTGCTTACTAAAAAACACGATAGAATGTTTTAAAAGAAGTTTAAAATAATTTCTTTAAAATAGAATTAAACTGTTCACCAACATCTTCAGTATTAAAAAGTTTTTCATTTGCTGCTTTTTGATAATATTTTTTTCTGTCTAAAATATTTTTGTCATTAGCTATTTCAATCGCTTTACTAACATAATCATCTTTATCCTTCACTATTGGAGGATTTTTAACTTCCATTTGAATATACGCAGCGCTTACGATTCTTGACTTAATATATTTGGTTGGACATGTAACTGTTTGTGTGCCGTAAAACATTGACTCGTGGAAAGAATTTCCTGATCCAAAATAAATCGGATCAAGTAGCACCGAAGAGGTTCCCAAATGATTAATAAACTGATCTAAATTTAAGGGATCTAAAAAAATAACTCTATCAGAGTCAAAGTTCTTATTTTTTTTAAACCTTTCTAATAATTTTGAATAATAAACTTTATG
>CACOXX010000005.1 GCA_902631265.1 uncultured Pelagibacteraceae bacterium
TACTCCTGCAAGCAATGATTCATCGATCCTATAACTTAAATTAATTTTTGAATTAAAGTCTTTAGTCATTTCCTCTTTAATTTTTTCTATCTGTGAGATATCTAATTTTTTCGAAGATACAAGCTCAGCTCTAACTTCTCCTCTTTGAATTGAACAATAGGTGGTAAAATCATTCAAAATATTTTTTAAAAAAAATATTCTTCTTTTATGAATAAGAAATTTTATGAACTTAATAAACAAGCTGTTCAATTTTACTTTTTCAAAAATTGCACTAAAAATCTCAAGCTGCTTATCTTGTTTGAATGTAGGATCTTTTATAAAAGTTGAGAAATCCTGAGAGTCTTTAATCACGCTGTATAAAGACTTTGCCTGAGCCTCGATTTCATCTAACACGCTATTCTCTTTCGCAAGCTCAAACAAAGACTGAGAATAACTGTTTGTTGCTTTAGTTTGGGAATTAGACAAGTTAGATCCTTTGTTTTTGCTGATAAATTTTCAGATTAATTAACATATAGGCAAGTAACGATCAAGTAAGAGCTTTAAAAAAAGCTATAAAAATAACAGTTAATTGAAATTTATTGGATCAACATCAACTGAAAGTTTTATTCCCTTTGGGATATTAAATCTTTTAAGAGCCATTTTTAAGTTTTTCTGAGCTGAAATATTCTTTGCAGATCTTAATAAAATCCTATTCCTGTAATTTCCTCTTACTTTATAAATTGGAGCATTTACTGGTCCAAGAATCTTGACTTTAAGGTTTTTTTTTAAAAATTCTGACAATTCAAATGATGCTTGGTCAGATTTTTTGCTATTTTGAGCACTAACTATTATTGATATAAATCTCTCATAAGGAGGCAATAAATTCTTTTCCCTCAGAATTAATTCTTTATCCAAAAAAATATAAGGATCAGGATTTACGATTTGTGATATGTAATCTGAGTTTAAATTCATCGTTTGAAAATAAACAGTTGAAGGCTTTCCTTCTCGACCGGCTCTGCCTGATAGTTGGTGGTAAAGCTGTACAGTTTTTTCAGCACTTCTTAAATCGTAACCTCTAGAAGAATAATCAATATCCAATACAATAATACAGTTCAGATTAGGAAAATGAAAACCTTTTGAAATCAGTTGAGTACCAATTAAAATATTAATCTTATTATCTATTATCTCTTGGATTTTAGAAGATGAGTCTTTTTTATTCATGGTGTCACTTGAGAAAATTAAAGTGTTTTTGTCAGGAAAAATCTTTTTTATTTCCTCGAGTATTTTTTCAACACCTGGACCACTAAAGCTAAAATCACATTGGAGGTCTTTTGAAGAGCAGTCTCGCTTCATCTCTGCAGAATAACCGCAATAATGACACAAAACTTTATTTCTTATCTTATGATAAACTAGATTGATTGAGCAAAAAGGACAGTCAAAAGTTTTCAAACAGTTTTTACATAATACAAATGGCGAGTAACCTCTTCTATTTACAAAAAATAAAACCTGACTATTCCTAGATAAATTATCTTTTACTTTTTCAATCAATTCCTCTGAAATAAATGTTCCTTTTTTTTCACTTTTTTTTATTTTTATAATTTTATAATCCGGTAGCTTTGCATCTCGAAATCGCTCAGTTAATCTAGATGAATGAAACTTTTTTCCTTTAATATTTTTATAAGTTTCTATAGATGGAACAGCAGATATCAAGTTGATAGGTATATTTTCAAATGATGCTCTGGATATTGCCATATCTCTAGCATGATAATTTACTCCCTCATCTTGTTTGTAAGATTGGTCGTGTTCTTCATCTATTGTAATAAGACCTAAATTTTTAAAAGGTAAAAATAAAGCCGACCTAGCCCCAATAACGACTTTAATCTTTCCTGATTTCAAGCCACTCCAAATTATCTTTTTATTTTTTTTTGTGACTGATGAATGCCAAATAGCTGGTTTAAAACCAAAAAAAGAAATGAAATTTTTTTCAAATTCTTTTGTAAGGCCAATTTCAGGTAGTAAAATTAATGATTGATAGCCTTCATTTAGTTTTTTTTTTATTGCATTAAAATAAACTATTGTTTTTCCTGAACCTGTAGTTCCTTGTAATACATGAACTCTAAAATTTTTATCCCCCTTTTCTATTTCTAATAAACTTTTTTTTTGCTGGGTACTAAGACTATAATCTTTGGTTGGGTATCTTTTATTAAACTGATCGTAAATGTCTGCTTTATAATCTTCTTCTAAGGAATTATTTACTAGATGAAGCTTTAACGCCATACCCTTTGGAACAATATTGTAATCAGAAAACCAATTTAAAAATTTTATTGTTTTATTTTCTAAAGGATCTTTTGTAAATTTTTTTATAATATCTTTGATTTTAAATTTTTTTTTAGGCCCTTCCTCAAAACCATCCCAGATAATACCTATCATTTTTTTTTTACCAAAAGGGACTTCTACATAATCGCCAATTTTAAGTTTTTCTTTTGAAGTGTATGTAAATGGGTGATCAAAAATATTTGGTAATAGTACTGGTACTTTCATTTTGTAATGAAAAAAATTTTAAGAGTGTATTTGTCTTTTTTCAACAGATAAAGCCGCCTCTTTTATCGCCTCCGAAAATGTTGGATGAGCATGGCACGTTCGTGCGATATCCTCAGAGCTTGCTCCAAATTCCATTGCAACTGCCATTTCTGCGATCATTTCTCCTACATGAGGCCCTATCATATGTACTCCTAAAACTTTATCAGTATCTTTATCGGCTAAGATTTTTACGAATCCTTCAGGCTCGTCAATTGCTTTAGCTCTTGAGTTGGCCATAAAAGGAAACTTTCCAATTTTATAAGACTTATTCTTTTCTTTTAGTTGCTCTTCGGTTAAACCTATACTTGCTACCTCAGGAGTAGTGTAAATAACCCCTGGAATTAAATCGTAGTTAACATGACCAGATTGGCCTGCAATTATTTCTGCAACTGCGATTCCTTCCTCTTCAGCTTTGTGAGCTAACATTGGACCATCAATTACATCCCCAATAGCGTAAATATTTTTTGCTGAAGTTTGAAATTTTTTGTCAATTTTAATCCTTCCTTTTTCATCTGATTTTACTCCTGCAGAATTCAAATTTAAATTAGATGTAAACGGTTTTCTTCCAATTGATATTAGGGCTACGTCACAATTAAATTCTTTACTATCTCCATTTTTATCTGACGTTGAAATTTGTACCCCATTGTTAGTTTTTTTAATGCTAGTTACTTTTCTATTTAAGTGAAACTTTATATTTTGTTTCTTCAATATTTTCATAAACTCATCTGAAATCTCTCTATCCATCCCAGGTGTTATATGATCTAAAAATTCGATTACATTCACTTCAGCTCCTAAACGAGACCAGACAGAACCCATTTCTAAACCTATATAACCTCCACCAACGACAACTAGACTTTTTGGTACCTCTTTTAAAGATAGGGCACCTGTCGAAGAGACGATTGTTTTTTCATCGAATTCTACGTTGGGCATGGGCATTGCCTCAGATCCAGTTGCAATAATAATATTTTTTGCCTCAATCTCTTTTTTTTTACCATCTTCGCTTTTTACTGATATTTTCTTATCAGAAACAAAACTGCCGAAACCTTTTAAGTAAGTTACTTTGTTTTTTTTGAATAAAAATTCAACACCCTTGGTCAAAATTGAAACTGCTTTTTCCTTATTTTTCATCATCTTATCTAAATTAAGTTTTACATCTCCTGTTTCAATTCCAAGTTTAGAAAAATTTTTAGCCTTTTTAAAATTCTCAGACAAATTTAATAAGCTTTTTGAAGGAATACATCCAATGTTTAAACATGTTCCACCTAGAGCACCTCTAGCTTCTATACAAGCAGTTTTTTGACCTAACTGAGCTAACCTTATAGCGCAAACATATCCGCCTGGTCCGCCACCTATTACTACCGAGTCAAATTTTTCTGTCATAAACTATAAATTTAAAAATAATCTTCTTGGATCTTCCAAGTTATCTTTTGTATTTTTTAAAAAAGATACTGCCTCTTTCCCATCAATTATTCTATGATCATATGATAAAGCTATATACATTATTGGTCTAATTTTAATTTCACCATTTACCACATGTGGCCTTTCTACAATATTGTGCATTCCTAAAACCCCGGATTGAGGTAAATTTAAAATTGGTGTTGATAACATTGATCCATAGACACCACCGTTACTGATAGTAAATGTCCCACCCTGAAGATCGTCAATTGTAATCTTTCCATCTCTTGCTTTATCAGACAATTCTTTAATTTTCTTTTCTATGTCTGCGAAAGACATTTCATCTGCATTTTTTAAGACCGGAACCACAAGACCTTTATCGGTGCCTACTGCAAAACTTATATTATAATAGTTCTTATAAATTATGTTCTCTCCCTCGATTTCAGCATTAATTGCTGGAAAAAGTTTTAGACTTTCAATGCAAGCTTTAACAAAAAAGGACATAAAACCTAGTTTTATGCCAAACCTATCTTGAAAATCACTTTGATTTTCTTTTCTCATGTCAATTATACCGCTCATATCAACTTCATTAAAAGTTGTAAGCATTGCTGCATTATCTTGAGCTTGTTTGAGTCTTTTAGCAATTGTTAGCCTTAGCCTTGTCATCTTTATTTTTTCTTCTTGGCCAAATTTTATCTTTCGCTCAGAAGGAGCCGGCTTTACATTCATTAAGCTTAATAGATCACCTTTAGAAATTCTTCCACCTTTGCCAGTTCCTTGAATTTTTTTTAGATCAATTTTATTATCTGCAGCAATCTTTCTTACAGCTGGGGAAATTGATAAATCTATTGTTTTTTTTGATTTCTCTTTTTTTGATGATACTTCTTCAGTAAGAACTAATGGTTCTTCTTTTTTTGTATCATATTCGGGTTCTGAAGTTTCTTCCTCTTTATCAAATAGTTTTGTTTCAACTTCTTTTGATTCTGCTTCTTTTTTTAAACTAACAACATTATCCTCGTTTTTAATTGGTTCATCCTTTTTTGGTTTATCTTCACTAACCTCTTTTTGAGAACTTCCACCAATTATTGATCCAAGAACAGCACCAACTTCAACAGTCGATCCATTTTGTGCATTTATTTCGCTTAGTACTCCATCTGATGGAGATGGAACTTCTAAATTTACTTTATCTGTTTCAAGTTCTACGACAGGTTCGTCAGCCTCAACACTATCACCTTTATTTTTTAACCATTTGGCTACTGTTGCCTCTGTTATGCTTTCGCCTAAAACTGGGACTACAATTTTGTCTGACATTATTCTAAAATCTTATCTATAATTTCTTTTTGTTGTTTTGCATGTCTTTTCGCATATCCTGTAGCTGGTGAAGCTGAAGGATTTCTGCCAATAAACTCAATTTTCTTTTTAACCTCTAAATTATCTAAAGTCCATTGAATATAATCCCTTACAGAAAACCAAGCGCCCATATTTTTTGGTTCTTCTTGGCACCAAATGAATTTTGCATTTTCTGCATATGGTTTAATAGTACTTGCTAAAGATCTTACTGGAAATGGATAAAGTTGCTCTATTCTTATTAAAACAACATCATCGACTTTTGCTTTCTCTCTGGCATCTAAAAGATCAAAATATATTTTTCCAGAACAAATAACTACTTTGCTTATTTTTTTTGGTTTTTTGAGTTCAATTAATTTATTTTTTTTATTTAAAGCATGGTCTTCTAAAACTCTATGAAACGAGTTGTTCTTTCCGAAATCCTCAATGTTAGAAACGCAATATTTATTTCTCAATAAAGATTTAGGTGTCATAATTACAAGAGGCTTTCTGAATTCTCGATGAATTTGTCTTCTAAGCGCATGAAAATAATTAGCAGGTGTTGTGCAGTTTAATACTTGTAAATTTTCTTGTGCGCAAAGTTGTAAAAATCTCTCAAGTCTTGCGGATGAGTGTTCAGGTCCTTGTCCTTCATAACCATGAGGAAGTAAAAGAACTAGGCCTGAAGCTCTAAACCACTTTCTTTCTCCAGATGCTATAAATTGATCAATTACAACTTGAGCTCCGTTTGCAAAATCACCGAATTGAGCTTCCCATACTGTCAAAGTTTCTGGTTCTACTAGACTGTAACCATATTCAAATCCAAGTACTGCAAGCTCAGATAAGAAACTATCTACTACCTCAAATTTTTTCTGTTTAGAAGATACATGGTCTAATGGTACATACCTTGAATTGTCTTCTTGATTTCTCAACACCGAATGCCTTTGGCTAAAAGTACCACGGCCACTATCTTGACCCACTAATCTTACAGGATATCCTTCCTGAAGTAATGTAGCAAATGCAAGTGTTTCTGCATTAGCCCAATCTATGTTTTTCTCCTCTTGAACACACTTATTTCTATTTATAAAAATTTTCTGAATAGTTTTATGAATATTAAGCTCTGGACCAAGAAAGTTAATTTTCTCAGAAAGTTTCTTTAATTTAGGTATATCAACCCCAGTTTGTCCTCTTTTATCTTTACCTTTTTTTGGCTGATATCTTGACCAGGTTCCTTCGAACCAATTTAATTTTGGCTTATAGTTATTTGCATTTTTGAATTGGTCATCTAAAAGATTTTTAAAATCATTTATCTTATTTTTAAATTTTTCCTCAGATAAACTATTTTCATCAATAAGTTTTTTTCCATAAATATTTAAAGTTGACGGGTGAGATCTAATTTTTTTGTACATTAAAGGTTGAGTAAATGACGGTTCATCTCCCTCGTTATGACCAAATCTTCTGTAACAAATCATATCAATAACTACATCTTTATTAAATTTTTGTCTAAACTCGATAGCAATTTTCGCACAATGAACGACCGCCTCAGGATCATCACCATTACAATGTAGAATAGGTGCCTCAACAATTTTTCCTAAATCTGAAGGGTAGGGACTTGATCTTGCAAATCTTGGGCTTGTTGTAAATCCAATTTGGTTATTGACAATTATATGGATTGTTCCACCTGTATTATGACCTTTTAGTCCTGACATAGCAAAACATTCTGCAACAACACCTTGACCAGCAAACGCAGCATCTCCATGAATGAGTAAAGGTATTACTTTTTTTCTCTCTTTATCGTTATGAAAATATTGTTTTGCTCTTGTTTGACCAAGAACAACAGGGTTAACTGCCTCCAAATGAGATGGGTTATCTGTAAGGCTTACATGAACTGAATTACCATCAAAAGTTCTATCTGAAGAGGCTCCTAAATGATATTTTACATCGCCAGTAGAATCTTCGCTAGATGACGCAAATTCACCTGCAAATTCGTTAAAAATTCTTTTATAAGATTTTTGGAGGACATTCGCTAAAACGTTTAATCTTCCCCTGTGAGACATTCCAATTTTAATTTCTTTAACCCCTAGTTGACCCCCTCTTTTAATAATTTGCTCTAAAGCAGGTATCAAGGACTCTGCGCCGTCAAGACCAAATCTTTTTGTGCCAACGTATTTTTTCGCTAAAAATTTTTCAAAACCCTCCGCCTGAATAATCTTGTTTAAAATCGCGTCCTTACCTTTTTCAGTAAAATTAATTTGATTTTCGTCTTTTTCCATTCTTTCCCTAAACCAAACTTTCTCAGTTGGGTTCGTAATGTGCATATATTCTGCACCTATTGAAGAACAATAGACCTTTCTTAATTTTGTGATAATTTCATTTACTGATGCATAGCCGACATCCATATATGAGTTAAGATATATTTTTCTGTCAAAGTCTTCTGATTTAAAGCCATGGTCATTTGGGTGTAGTTCATAAAGATAATCTCGTTTCATTAATCCAAGGGGATCAAGATTTGCTATAAGATGACCTCTTATTCTGTATGCTCTTATTAATGCGATTGCTTTAATTGAGTCTATTTTTTCTTTTTCTGAACCACTAAGGTTTTCCTCAAGTTTTTTATTTCTTTTTGGATTAATTGATATTTTTTTTGGGCCCCATGTAGGACCTGTTATCTCTTTAGTAACTGAATTTAAATCTTCATTTAAGTCACTAAAATATTTTTTCCAACTATCTGGTAATTCAGGATCATTTTCAATAAATCTAACATACATTTCTTCTATGAATTGGCTGTTAGATTTACTAAGAAAAGACTGTTGCTTAAATTCTAAATTTTTCGAAGAGCTCATTAAAGAATATTATAGTATTAACATTAAAATATTAAAGACCCAATTTATTTTTTAATGTAATTCCCATTTCTGCAGGAGATTTTGCAATGATAATACCTGCATCTGTCATTGTATCGATCTTATCTGAAGCTCCGCCTTTGCCACCAGAAATTATTGCTCCTGCATGCCCCATTCTTCGACCAGGAGGTGCTGTTATTCCAGCAATAAATCCTACCATCGGTTTTTTGATTTTATGATTTTTAACAAATTCTGCTGCTTCTTCTTCTGCAGTTCCTCCAATTTCACCGATCATTAATATAGACTCTGTTTCCGGGTCGTTTAAAAATAAGTCTAAACAATCAATAAAATTAGTTCCATTAATTGGATCTCCGCCTATCCCTATGCACGTTGACTGCCCCAATCCATTTTCAGTTGTTTGTGCAACAGCCTCATAAGTTAAAGTTCCTGATCTTGAGACTATCCCAACTGATCCCTTCTTATGAATATTGCCCGGCATAATACCAATTTTACATTCACCTGGCGTAATAATTCCTGGACAATTTGGTCCAATTAATTTTGATGTTGAATTTAATAATTTTTCTTTAACTTTTAACATATCTAAGATTGGAATTCCCTCAGTTATGCAAACTATCAATTCAATTTTAGCTTCAATTGCTTCTATTATCGCCGCAGCAGCAAATTTTGCAGGCACATAAATCATTGTTGCGTTCGCATTAGTCTGTTCTTTTGCTTCTTTAACAGAATTAAAAACAGGTTTATTTAAGTGTGTTTGTCCACCTTTGCCTGGGGTTACGCCCCCAACTAGATTTGTTCCATATTTTATTGATTGCTCAGAGTGGAAAGTTCCATGAGAGCCTGTGAACCCTTGGCATATAAGTTTAGTATTTTTATTAATTAAAACTGACATTTTATTTCACTTGTTTTACAATTTTTTTTGCTGCATCTCCTAAATCACTTGCAGAGATTATCTTTAATCCAGATTCATCTAATATCATTTTACCTTCCTCAGAATTTGTTCCAGCGAGTCTTACTACAAGTGGGATATCTATTTTAGTTTCTTTTGCGGCCTCAACAATACCTTGTGCAAGGACATCACATCTCATTATGCCACCAAAAATATTTATCAATATTCCTTTAACATTTTTGTCAGATAAAATTATTTTAAATGCTGCTGAAACTTTTTCTTTAGATGCGCCACCCCCTACATCTAAAAAATTTGCTGGTTCTTGACCATGTAATTTAATTATATCCATTGTTGCCATTGCCAATCCTGCTCCATTTACCATACATCCAATAGTTCCATCTAATTTTATATAAGCTAAATCATGTTTACTTGCCTCTATTTCTGTAGGATCCTCTTCATTCAAATCTCTTAATTCTAACAATTCTGGATGTTTAAAAATTGCATTATCATCAAAACTGATTTTTGCATCAAGACAAACAATATTATTTTCTTTTGTAAGTATAAGAGGATTGATTTCAATTAAGCTAGCATCAGTTGAAATAAATGTTTTATAAATTGACTTTATAATCTTGATACATTTTAGGTTAGCATCATTATCTAAATTAAAATTTTTAACTATTTTTTTACAATCCTCATCTTTGATATCTTCCGAAAAATTAATTTTTACAGTACTAATTTTACTTGGATCTTTTTTTGCAACTTCCTCTATGTCCATACCACCCTGATCACTAGAGATAAAAGCTATTTTAGAACTTGCTCTGTCAATAAGACAGGATAAATAAAATTCTTTTTTGATATTTGACGGCTCTTCTAGATAAAGTCTTTTAACTTCCTTACCATTAGGTCCTGTCTGATGAGTAACTAATTTTTTTCCTAATAAATCCTTTGCAGCTTTTTCGAGGTCAACTAAATTATCTAATATTTTAACTCCACCGGCCTTCCCTCTTCCGCCAGCATGTATTTGTGCTTTAAGAACATATTTTTTAAGATTGAGTTTTTTGGCTTTTTCTAAAACTTCTTGTACAGAAAAGCACGCTTCCCCGTTAGGAACTATTGCACCAAATTTTTTTAAAAGTTGTTTAGCCTGGTGTTCGTGAATATTCATTACTTTTTCAAGCTTGGGTCAATTTTTATTGCTGCCTCCCAAAGCTTATTCACAGCATTGACAGAATTAACAAATTCTGTTTTTTCTTTTTCGTCAAGTTCAATTTCAACTATTTTTTCTACTCCATTTTTTCCTATAACGACTGGAACACCTGCATAAATTCCTTTAAAACCATATTGACCCTCTAAGTGCGCGGCGCAAGGTAGTTGCAGTTTCTTATCACCCAAGAATGCTTCAGCCATTTGTACTCCTGAAGCAGCTGGTGCATAATATGCGGAGCCTTTTTCTAAAAATTTTACAATTTCAGCTCCACCATCTCTTGTTCTTTGATTAATGCTTTCAAGTTTTTCTTTTGAAATAACACCTGAATTGACAAGATCTAATAAAGGTTTTCCAGATACTTTAGTGAATCTTGGCATAGGCACCATCGTATCTCCATGGCCCCCCATGACCATTGCATCTATCTCTTTTACTGGAACCTTTAGTTCCTCTGATAAAAAAAGTTTAAATCTCGAACTATCTAATATTCCCGCCATACCAACGACCTTTTTGGCTGCAAGCTGAGAATATTTTTGGAAAGCCATTACCATAACATCGAGAGGATTTGTTATACAAATTATAAAAGCGTCTGGAGAATTTTTTTTAATTCCTTCTGCAACTTGTTTAATTATTTTAAGATTGATACCTAGCAAATCGTCTCTACTCATGCCGGGTTTTCTAGGAACCCCAGCTGTTATAATTATGACATCAGAATTTTTAATATCTTCGTATTTATCCGTCCCTGAAAATTTTACATTGAAACCATCAACGGAGGATGATTGCGCAATATCAAGAGCTTTTCCTTTAGCAATACCACTAGCTACATCAAAAAGAACTACTTCATTCACTAATTCTTTAACCCCTATCAAGTGAGCTAAAGTTCCACCAATTTGTCCTGCTCCAATCAAACTTATTTTTTTCATATTTTCCTTTATGTTATTTCATTGTTGGCATTACGAACTCAGGATCTGAACCAATCCCTGACGGCCAACGTGATGTGATAGTTTTTAGTTTAGTGTAAAACTTTACACCTTCAGGTCCATGCATATGCAAGTCCCCAAACAAAGATCTTTTCCATCCTCCAAAACTGTGAAATGCAACAGGGACAGGAATAGGTATATTTATGCCAACCATCCCAACTTTAATTTTATTTGCAAAAGTTCTTCCAACATCTCCATCTCTGGTGTAGACGCTTGTCCCATTACCAAATTCATGATCATTTATTAGTTTGATCGCATCACTAAAGTCTTTAACTCTTACAACAGAAAGTACAGGGCCAAAAATTTCTTCACTATAAATTCTCATATTTTTTGTAACATTATCAAACAAACAACCACCAATGAAAAAACCATTCTCATATCCTTGAAGTTTGATATTCCGTCCGTCTACAACTAATTTTGCACCTTCTTTTACTCCTAAATCAACGTAACCTTTTACTTTTTCCAAATGCTCTTTTGTAACTAAAGGTCCCATTTCAGAATTTTTATCTAGACCCGGACCAACCTTTAAAGCTTCAACCTTTTTAGATAATTTTTCTACAAGTTTGTCCCCAATCCCTCCTACTGCTACTGCAACAGATTGTGCCATACATCTTTCTCCTGCAGAACCGTAAGCTGCTCCCATAAGACCATTGACCGCTTGATCCATATCGCAATCTGGCATTACTACACAATGATTTTTTGCTCCGCCCAATGCTTGTACTCTTTTTTCATTTTTCGCAGCATTTTCATAAATATATTTTGCTATTGGTGTTGAACCTACAAAACTTACAGCTTTTATATCTTTATTTGTTAATATTGAATCAACTACTTCTTTGTCACCATTTACTACATTTAAAACCCCATCGGGTAATCCAGCTTCTGAAAATAGTTGAGCAAGACGAATTGAGCATGAAGGATCTTTTTCAGAGGGTTTTAAAATAAAAGTATTTCCGCAGGCAATTGCCATTGGAAACATCCACATTGGAACCATTGCAGGAAAATTAAACGGTGTTATTCCTGCGCAAACACCTAGAGGCTGCCTCATAGACCAGCTATCTATATTTGTTCCAACATTCTCAGTAAATTCTCCCTTAAGCATTTGAGGAATACCACATGCAAACTCAACTATTTCAAGACCTCTTGTAAGAGAACCTTTTGCGTCCTCATAAACTTTTCCATGCTCTGAAACAATCAGTTTAGTCAATTCATCATAGTTTTTTTCAATTAATTCTTTGTATTTAAAAATTACCCTAGCTCTTTGAAGAGGAGTAACTTGAGACCATTTTTCGAAAGCTGTTTTTGCATTTTCTACAGCATGATCCAAATCGGATTTTGTTCCAAGTATTACTTCTGATTCTTGAGCACCTGTTGCAGGATTGAAAACTTTCCCTTTCCTTGATGAAGATCCCTTATAGATTTTACCATTTATATAATGTTGAATTAAATTCATCGGCGAAATTATTTAATTAAGTAATTAGCTAGTTGCAAGCATTTTCTTAATTGAGGCTATTGCTTTTGCTGGATTTAAACCTTTGGGGCAAGCATTAGTACAATTCATAATAGTATGACACCTATATAGCTTAAGTTCATCTGCAACTTTTTTTAATCTCTCTTTTCTGTCTTCATCTCTTGAATCAATTATCCATCTGTAAGCCTGTAAAAGAACGGCAGGGCCTAAATATTTATCGCCATTCCACCAATAACTTGGACAAGATGTTGAGCAGCATGCACACATTATACACTCGTAAAGCCCATCAAGTTTAGCTCTATCTTCTTTGGATTGAATATTCTCTTTTTCAGTTTTTGAGGTTGTTTTTAACCACGGTTCAACAGACTCATATTGTTTATATAAAGTGCTGAGGTCCCCAATTAAATCTTTTAAAACTTTTAAATGTGGTAATGGATAAATATTAATATCTCCTTTAATTTCAGCGTGTGGCTTCGTACAAGCTAACCCATTTTTTCCATCCATATTCATAGCGCATGATCCACATACTCCATGTGCACATGATCTTCTGTAAGCAATTGATGGATCTATTTCATTTTTAATTTTGTTCAACAAATCTAAAACTTTTGAAGGACAATTATTCATATCTACTTCATAAGTGTCGATCCTTGGATTTTCTCCAGTAGATGGATCCCATCTATAGATATTTACTTTACGAATGTTTTTTGAGCCAGTCTTGTCTTTGAAATACTTGCCTTTTTCAACTTTAGAATTTTGTGGCAAGTTTATCTGAACCATTAATAAACTCTTTCTTGTGGGGGAAAGTACTGTACATCATTTGATAGTGTAGATCTGTGGACAGGTCTGTAGTCAATCTTAGTTTTTTTGCCATCACACCAAGATAATGTATGCTGCATAAATTTTTCATCATTTCGCTTTGGAAAATCTTCTCTAGCGTGAGCTCCTCTACTTTCTTTTCTGTGATAAGCAGAGTCCATTGTAGTTATCGCTTGTCTAATCAAATTATCGAATTCTAATGTTTCTACAAGATCAGTATTAAAAATTAGAGACTTATCTTTGACAGAAAGGTCATCCATACCCTCAAAAGGTTTTCTAATTTCATTTACGCCCTCTTTTAAAGTTTTTTCAGTTCTGAAAACAGCACACTTAGACTGCATTGTTTTTTGCATTGCCAATCTTAAATCTGCAGTATTATTTGTGCCAGATGCATTTCTAAGTCTATCAAATCTTTCTAAACATTTATCAGTCTCAGACTGTGAAATTTCCTCGTGGGGTGTACCTGGTTTTACCAACTCTGCTGCGCGCTTAGCTGCAGCTCTTCCAAAAACAACTAGATCAATTAAAGAGTTTGATCCGAGCCTGTTAGCTCCATGAACAGACACGCAAGCCGCTTCACCAATTGCCATTAATCCTGGAACAGTTTTTTCTGATCCATTTAAAGTTAAAACTTCAGCTTTATAATTTGTGGGGATACCTCCCATATTATAATGGACAGTTGGAACTACTGGTATAGGTTCTTTTGTTACGTCTACATTCGCAAATAATCTTGAGGACTCTGATATACCTGGTAGTCTTTCTTCTATAACTTTTGGATCTAAATGGTTTAAATGTAAGTGCACGTGATCTTTTTCATTTCCAACCCCTCTACCTTCATTAATTTCAACCGCAATTGATCTACTTACAACATCTCTTGAGGCAAGATCTTTAGCTTTTGGAGCATATCTTTCCATAAATCTTTCGCCTTTGGAATTTACTAAATAACCACCTTCGCCCCTCACACCTTCTGAAATTAAAGTTCCATGACCATAAATTCCTGTTGGATGAAATTGGACGAACTCCATATCCTGTAAAGGTAAGCCAGCTCTAAGCACCATAGCATTTCCATCTCCAGTGCATGTATGAGCTGAAGTTGCTGAGTAATAAACTTTTCCGTAACCACCTGTTGCGATTATTGTTATGTGAGATCTAAATCTATGAATAGTTCCATCATTCAAATTCCAAGCAATTAATCCTTTGCACTGACCATCTTTCATTAAAAGATCCAATGCAAAATACTCAATGAAAAATTCTGTGTTATGTTTTAAAGCCTGACCATATAAGGTATGCAAAATAGCATGGCCAGTTCTATCCGCTGCAGCGCAAGTTCTTTGAACAGGTTCGTTACCGTAATTTTTTGTCATTCCTCCAAAAGGACGCTGATATATTTTTCCATCTTCAGTTCTGCTAAAAGGAACACCATATTTTTCTAATTCTAAAACTGCTCTTGGAGCTTCTTTGCACAAATACTCGATACAATCTTGATCACCTAACCAATCTGAACCTTTAACAGTATCGTACATGTGCCATCTCCAATCATCTTCACCCATATTACCTAAAGCTGCAGAGATACCACCTTGTGCTGCAGAAGTGTGACTCCTTGTTGGAAAAACTTTAGATACGCATGCAGTTTTTAATCCTGCTTCACTTAATCCAACTGCAGCTCTTAAGCCTGAGCCTCCAGCGCCTAAAACAACTACATCATATTCGTGATCAATAATTTTGTAAGATTTCATAATTTATAAGTTAGATATAAGTATTATTGTAAATAATGGAATAATCAAAGATGACAAAAAAACACCAATATTTAGGAGCTTTTTAGTGCTCTCCACATGAATATAGTCCTCAAAAACTTCACTTATACTCAAAGCTGAATAAAAAAAAATTGAGACAAGGAATAAAGAAAAAAATAACTTTGATGGTTGAGAAGATAAAAATGCCAGGACTTCATTATAGCTAGAATTATAAAGTGAAACAAAATTCACTAAAAACCAAAACATTAAAGGCACCATTATTAAAGATGATACTTTTAAAAAAAGCCATTTTTTTGTTGCTTTGATCATAATGGTAATAAACCCCTAGATGAATAGATTAATATTGTTAATATAAAAGAACCAAAAATAACTAAAAGTCCGGTTACTTTTGTTGTTTTTAATTCAAAACCCAAACCGATATCCCAAAACCAATGTCTTATTTCACTTAAAATTTGAAATGCATAAGACCATATAAATCCAATAATAAAAAATTTTCCAAATATTGAGTTTAAAAATATTTTAAAAATCTCATAGGCACCTTCACCAAAAAATAAACTACTTGCCCAAATACAAATAAAGATTGACAAAAAATAATTTACAATTCCTGTTATTCGGTGTGAAATAGACACAAGAGATGATACGTGCCAATTATATATCTGTATATGAGGAGATAATGGATTATTTTCTTTCATAATTATCTTTTAATATATGCCTCCGCGATTTCAACGGCATTTAAAGCTGCGCCCCTTAATAGATTGTCAGAAACAATCCACATATTCAATGAATTTTTTTTACTATTATCTTTTCTAATTCTTGAAATAAAAGTTTCATTTTTACCCTCTGCATCTATTGGCGTGATATACCCACCATCAGAATTCTCATCAACCACTTTACAGCCTTCTGAAGCAGTTAAGAGTTCTTTTACTTTTTTTATTGTGAAATCATTTTCAAATTCAATATTTACTGACTCTGCATGAGAAACAAGTACAGGAATTCTGACACATGTTGCGGTAATATCAATTTTAGTACCCAATATTTTATTAGTTTCTTTAATCATTTTTAGTTCTTCTTTAGTATAACCGTCATCAGAAAAACTATCTATATGAGGTATTGCATTAAATGCAATTTGCTTTGTGAAATTTTTCACTTCAAAATTTTTGTTATCTAATATCGATTTTGTTTGATCGATCAATTCATCCATAGGTTTTTTTCCAGCTCCAGAAGTGGATTGATAAGTGGAAATCACTATTCTTTTAATTTTGAAAGCATCATTCAATGATTTCAAAACAATGACAAGCTGTGCAGTTGAACAGTTGGGATTGGCAATTATATTTTTTTTAACATTTTTTAAATGGTCTTTATTTACTTGAGGAACTATCAAAGGTACATCAGGATCCATTCTAAAAAAACTTGAATTATCAATTACAACTGAATGTTTAGCTGCCAAAGGAACATATTTTTCAGAAATTGTTTTTCCAGCTGAAAAAAAGGAAATATTCACTTTGGAAAAATCAAATTTTTCCAAATTTTCAACTTTGATATCTTTATCCTTAAATTTAAGTGTAGTTCCGGCACTATTAGATGACGCTACAAAGTATAAGTTATCAATCGAAATTTTTTTACTATGTAAAACTTCAATAATTTTTCTACCCACATTTCCTGTGGCACCTACTATTGCAATATTCATGATGATTAACTTATACTAGATGAAGGGTAAATCGCAAACTGTTCCTAAATATATTTTATCTTTTATTTTGATTTTAAATTGGTTTTTGCCATCCCAATAAGGTTTATTGATCATTGCAATACCAATAACCTTTTTAAAATTTGGGGAATAAGCTGCTGATCTTATATATCCAACAATATTATTCTTTTCATCGAACAATTCTTTTTCTTTGCTCATATTGATTTCATTATGATCAATTTTAACTCCCATTAATTTTCTAGAAATTCCATCTTTTTTAATTTTTTGTAACTTTTCCTTTCCTAGAAATTTCACATCGGTATCTAAATTTATATACTTATCGAAATTTGCTTCAAATGGGTTATCTCCATTATCAAAATCATTTCCATACGATAAAAGCGCTGACTCAATTCTTTCAATTAGATTTGGGCATCCAGCTCTGACATTCAACTCCTTACCGTATTCAAATAAGCCATCATATAATTTTTGACCAGCAATATCATTCTCAACATACACCTCAAATCCCCCTTGTTTTGACCAACCTGATCTTGCTATGAAATATTTATTTTGTTTAAATTCAAAGTATTTAAAATTGAAAAATTTTAGTTGTCTTATTTCATCACCAAATAATTTAGCCATTAAGTTGTCTGATAAAGGACCTTGAATAGCAAGAATGTTTACATTTGGCTCATGAATTTTTACATCAAAATTATGTCCTGCAGCTAAGCCTTTCGCAAAAAAAATTACATCAGAGTCGGCAATTGAAAGCCACCATCTATCATTTTCAAGTTTATTAATTATTGGATCATTTACTAAAAGTCCTTCGTGGTCAATTAATGGAGCGTAATAGCATTTTCCTATTTTAGATTTAGATAAATCTCTACATGTCATTAATTGAACAAGTTCTGCTGAGTCTTTGCCTGATATTTCAACCTGCCTTTCCGCAGCAACATCCCAAACTTGAACATATTTTTTCAGATGATTGTAGTCGTCTTCAATTGATTTGAAAGATACTGGTAATAGCATATGATTATAAACTGTATATCCGCTGACACCGTGAGCTTCTATTCTTTCTGTGTAAGGTGTGCTTCTAAGTCTACGTGATCTTATAATTGGAAAATTTTTCATTTTTTTAAAAATTCTGCTACCTTTTCTCTCATTTCAAAAGCTTTTTCAAACATAATCATATGTCCACACTCATTAATTATTTGGGTCTCTGAATTTTTAATTAAATTTGCGAATTTTTTTCCGTTTTCTATGGGGGCCATTTTATCCAGAGCCCCAAAAATTAATAAAGTTGGACAATCAATGGCAGCTGAAGCTTCTTTGCCATTTTTATAGTTATTACAAGCTTTTAAGTCTGTGGCTAAAATTTCTTTCACCTCTCTTGAGGAATTAATAATTTTCTCGACTGGATTACCTCCTATAAATTTTCTTGAACCTTCGTAACCCCATTTCATCATTAAGTGTACAGCTTTTTTATCTCCAGAATCTGCTAGATCAATTAAATCTTGGTTAACAGGCATTCTATAGGAGCCCGCTAAAAAAACTAATTTATGAGTATTTTTTTTAAAACGCGAACCATACTCTAATGCTTCTAAACATCCTTGAGAATGTCCTACTATTGAAACTTGTTCAGTTTTTAAAAAAAGTCTTACTCTTTCAATCCAATCTGCAATTTTTTCAATTGAATCGATACAAGGCCCATCTGAATTTCCATGACCTGGTAAATCCAAAGATAAAATATTAAGATCTTTGTTAGATAAAAATTGTTCTGTAAGAGACCACACAATGTGAGACAATCCACTTCCATGTAAAAGAAATACAGTTTTCTTTGTAGGATCAAAGTCTTTACCTGCAGTAGATGCAAATACTTGCTTCTTATCTATTTCAAAAATCAACTTAGTTCCTTGGCCTTTTTTCTTAACTCAAATTTCTGAATTTTTCCTGTTGAAGTTTTTGGTAGTTCGCAAAAAGCAATTTTTTTTGGAATTTTAAAACCAGCCAATGTTTCTCTGCAAAAATCAATAAGTTCTTTCTCTGTTGCCTCTTGATCCTTTGCCTTTTCAATAAATGCACAAGGTACCTCGCCCCATTTTTCGTCCGGTTTAGCAACTACTGCCGCTATTGAAACGCTAGGGTGTTTAGCCAAAGTATTTTCTATTTCAATAGATGAGATATTTTCTCCACCAGAGATAATTATATCTTTTGATCTATCCTTGATCTTTATGTAACCATCTGGATGCACCACAGCTAAATCTCCAGAGTGAAACCATCCGTGAGCCATTGCTTTATCAGTTGCCTCTTTATCTTTAAAATAACCTTTCATGACGATATTTCCTTTAATCATAATTTCACCAATAGTTTTGCCGTCCTTTGGTACGGGTTTCATGGTTTCTGGATCTATTACTTTTGTATCTTCTGTGTTTGGATATCTAACACCTTGTCTGGCTTTGATTTCATTCTTTTTGTCTTCATCAAATGAATTCCAATCATCATTCCATGCACATTGCAGGATGTGACCATACGTTTCAGTTAATCCATATACATGCATCACTTCAAAACCTAAATTTTCCATTTTTTTAAAAATTATACTTGGTGGTGGGGCGCCTGCGGTCAAAACGAAAACTTTTTTCTTCAACTTCTTTCTTTCTGACTCTGAGGCACCTGTAATCATATTTAGAACTATTGGTGCACCGCCAAAGTGACTGATGTCGTGTTTTTCAATTAATTCAAAAATTTTTTTTATGTCTATAGCTCTTAAACATATAGTTTTTCCGTTTAACATTGGAATTGTCCATGGGTATCCCCATCCATTACAATGGAACATTGGTACAACTGTTAAGAAATTTAATCTGTTAGGCATATTCCAAGCTACTGCGCTTCCAGTGGACATTAAATAAGAACCCCTATGATGATATACTACACCTTTTGGATTACCCGTTGTGCCTGATGTATAGCTTAATGAGATTGCTTGCCACTCATCTTTTGGTTTTTTCCAAACATAACTTTCATCTCCTGTATTCAAAAAATTCTCGTATTCTTTATCACCAATTTTTTTAAGCAAAGATTGATCTGCGTTATCGTCTTGAATATCGATAATCAAAGGCTTAGATTTTACATTTTCTAATGCTTTATTTATTACTGAATGAAGTTGTCTATCGACTATAAGAACTTTTGCCTCAGCGTGGTCTAAAATATAAGAAACTGTTTTTGCATCTAATCTTGTATTGATTGTATTTAGAACTGCGCCAGTCATTGGTACAGAATAGTGAGCCTCAAATATTTCAGGGGTGTTAAACGCCATCACTGAAACAGTATCACCCTCTTTAATCCCGATCTTCTCTAATGCACTAGCAAACTTAATGCAGCGATTGTAAATTTGTGACCAGGTATAAGAACGATTTTCGTATACTAACGCTTCATAATTTGGATATATATCTTTTGCTCTTTCTAAAAAACTTAAAGGGGTTAAGGGTACAAAATTCGCGTTATTTTTATCCAAATTTTGATTATATTTGTTCATTAATTAAATTTAGCACTCATAGTTGTTTGGCTGCCACTTGTTCCAACAACGTAATGAGACTGTGCTCTTGGTAAAATTTTTTCAAAATAATACTTTCCTGTATTAATTTTATCTTCATAAAATTCTTTATTTGAATTTTGTTTTTCAAAACTTATTTTTAAAGTTTTAATCCAAGCAAAAGCTAAGGCTGTGTAACCCAATACTTTTAAATAATCATTACATGCTGCACTTGCATCATCCTTATTTGATTTGATTTTTTCTCTCATCCACTTGGTAAAAGATACCAAGATTTCTTTATATTTTTCAAAGATATTTAAAAAACTTTCCAGATTTTTTTCGTTTTTATAATTTTTGATTTCGGTATCCATTGATTTTATAAAGTTTTCAAATATGCCCTCTGAAGAAATTTTTCGGTAGACAAGATCAATTGCTTGAACAGAGTTTGTACCTTCGTATATTGGTGTTATTCTATTGTCTCTAAATAATTGTTCAATCCCTTGATCTTTCGTATAACCGTATCCACCAAATACCTGAATTGCATCATTGGTAATTTCTACACCATTATCAGTAAAAAATGATTTTATAACTGGAGTAAGCAATGCGACCATGTTTGATGCATCGCCTCTTACATCTTTATCATCGTGAGATAAACTTACATCAATTTGCTGAGACAACCAGAAAGCAAAAGACCTTTGGCCCTCAATAATTGATTTCATATTCATTAGACTTCGTCTTATGTCTGCATGCTTGATAATTAAATCTGTTTCTCCATTTTTGCTGTTGTTTGCTTTTCCCTGCTTTCTCTCTTTTGAATATGCAACAGCATTTTGATACGCAGTTTCTGCAATTCCCAAACCTTGAACACCAACTACAATTCTCTCTAAATTCATCATCGTGAACATAGAATTCAAACCTTTATTTTCAGGTCCAATCATAACACCTTTTGAATTTTCAAAATTTAGAACACAAGTTGGTGAACCTTTAATTCCCATCTTGCTCTCAATTGAGTTTGTGCTAACACCATTTCTAGAACCTACGACCCCATCGTCGCTGACCTCAAATTTTGGTACAAGAAATAAACTTATTCCCTTTGTTCCTTTTGGTGCATCCGTTGTTCTTGCTAAAACTAAATGAATTATATTTTCAGTTAAGTCGTGGTCACCAGAAGTGATAAAAATTTTTTGTCCAGTTATTTCATAGGTTCCATCACCTTTTGGGACTGCTTTAGTTTTTAATAAACCTAAATCGGTTCCACATTGTGGCTCTGTTAAACACATTGTCCCACTCCATTTTCCCTCTACTATTTTTGGAAGGAATTTATCTTTTATGTTTTGTTCAGCATGAGTTAGTATACAATTATAAGCCCCAATACTAAGTTCACTATATAATTTAAATGCTAAACTTGATGATGACAGCATTTCCTCAAAAAAAGTACTTACAGTCTTTGGGATACCTTGACCACCGTATTTTGGATCACAAGAAAGAGAAGTCCAGCCATCTTCTATAAATTTTTTATAAACTTCTTTATAGCCTGGAGGTGTTCTCACAACTCCATTTTCATATACGCAAGGATTTTCATCCCCTGCTTTAGCTAAAGGTAAAATAAGCTCTTGGTTTATTTTTGCTGCTTCCTCTAAAATTCCTTTAACAAGTTCCGAATTAATTTCTTTGTATTTTTCAATTTCTTTATATCTTTGATTGTCTTTAAGATTATCAAAGAGGAACATCATTTCTTCAACTGGTGCAGTATAAATAGTCATATTTTTTCTAATTATCTAAGGTAAGTTAATTTATTTATTTTTGCAAACACGCAATAATCGCATCTCCCATCTCTGAAGTAGAAACTTCTTTTTTTCCCTTAGAAATAATATCTTTTGTCCTTAATCCATCATCTAATACCTTTTGAACAGCGTTATCTAAGGCTTTAGACTCTTTATCTAAATTTAATGAATATTTTAACGCCATTGAAAAACTTAATATAGTTGCGATAGGATTTGCAATACCTTTGCCAGTTATATCAGGAGCTGAACCATGCACGGGTTCATACATCGATCTCATATTTCCATCTTTGTCTTTAGCTCCTAGTGATGCAGATGGTAATAAACCTAAAGAGCCTGTCAACATTGCAGCTTCGTCTGATAGAATATCTCCAAATAAATTATCAGTTACGATTACATCAAATTGTTTTGGATTTCTTAATAACTGCATAGCACAATTATCTGCTAACATATGAGTTAGCTCTACATCTTTATATTCTTTGTCATGTAAAATTTGAACTTCTTCTTTCCAAAGCTGACCTGCTTCCATCACATTGGATTTTTCACATGACGTAACTTTATTGTCTCTTTTTTTAGCTAGATCAAAAGCAACTCGCGCAACTCTTTCAATTTCTTTTGTAGTGTAAGTATGAGTATTAATTCCTTTTCGCTCACCATTATCTATCGGTTTAATCCCTCTTGGCTCTCCAAAATATATTCCACCTGTTAATTCTCTTACAATCATTATATCTAAACCCGAAACAATTTCTGGTTTTAAACTTGAGGCGTCCACTAATTGTTTAAAACAAATGGCAGGTCTTAAATTAGCAAAAAGTTTCAATTCTTTTCTAAGTTTAAGAAGTGCTCTTTCAGGTTTTTTTGAGAATTCTAGCTTGTCCCATTTAGGTCCTCCTACAGCACCAAGTATTACCGCCTCACTTTCTAAAGCTTTATAAAATACTTCATCTGTTATGGGTGTCTTATATTTGTCATACGCTGCTCCACCAACAAGATCTTCATCAATTTCAAAATCTAGGGATTTGTTTTTATTAAACCACTGAATAATTTTTTTAACTTCCGCGATAACCTCTGGACCTATTCCATCTCCTGGTAAAAGAAGAATTTTTCTTTTTTTAACTTTAATCATTAAAAATCCAAGGTCTAGCTGACTTAACCTTTCTTTCAAATTCGTTGATATGTGATGATTTTTCTAAAGATAAAGCGATATCATCTAGACCTTCAATCAAGCATTTCTTTTTAAAAGGATCTATTTTAAATTTTAATTCATTATTTCCAAAAAGAATTTTTTCTTCCTTTAAATCAATTTCAATTTCTTCTTTTCTTTTTGAATATTCAGCTAACTCTTTTATTTTTTCTTCATCTAGAATTATCGGCAAAATACCATTTTTAAAACAATTATTATAGAAAATGTCTGCATAGCTTGAGCTTATTACACATGTTATTCCAAAGTCTAAAAGTGCCCACGGAGCATGTTCTCTCGATGATCCACAGCCAAAATTATTTCCAGCTATTAAAATTTTTGAATTATTGTACGGGGATTTGTTTAATATGAAATTATCGATATTTTTTCCGTCATCATCGTACCTCATTTCATGAAATAAGTTTTTTCCTAATCCTGTTCTTTTAATGGTTTTTAAAAACTGTTTAGGAATAATCATGTCCGTATCTATATTTACAATCGGCAAATAGGCTGGAATGCTTTTAAGTGAGATAAATTTTTTCATTAGTTTTGATATTTTCTAACATCATCTAGATTTCCAGCAATAGCTGCGGCAGCTGCCATACCTGGGCTTACTAAGTGGGTTCTTCCTCCTCTTCCCTGTCTTCCTTCAAAGTTTCTATTCGAAGTAGATGCACATCTTTCTTGAGGTTTTAATTTATCGGCATTCATTGCTAAACACATTGAACATCCAGGTTCTCTCCATTCAAAACCAGACTCTATAAATATTTTATCTAGACCTTCTTGCTCAGCTTGTTCTTTAACTAAACCAGAACCAGGGACGACCATTCCATGTACATGTGAAGCCTTTTTCTTATTTTTTAATATTTGTGCAGCCTCTCTTAAGTCCTCAATTCTTCCATTCGTACAACTTCCTATAAAAACTTTATCAATTTTAATGTCTTGAACTTTCACATCAGGTTTAAGACCCATATAGTTAAGAGATCTATTTATCGAATTCTTTTTATCAATATTTTTTTCATTTTCTGGATTAGGGATTTTTCCATTAATTGAAACTACGTCTTCAGGTGAAGTTCCCCACGTAACCATAGGCGCTATTTCATCACCTTTTAAATTAATTTCTTTATCAAATTTTGCATCGCTATCACTTTTCAATTTACTCCAATAATCAATTGCTTTATCCCAGTTTTCTTTTTTTGGAGACATTGGTCTATCTTTTAGATAATTAAAAATCTTTTCATCAGGTTGGATTAATCCTGCTCTAGCTCCACCTTCTATAGACATATTGCAAATGGTCATTCTCTGTTCGACAGAAAGATTTGATATGACTGAACCAGCATATTCTAACACACATCCCGTTCCTCCAGCAGTTCCTATTTTGCCAATGATTTGAAGAATGACATCTTTTGATGTTACTCCTAAAGGAAGTTTTCCATTAACATTAATTCTAAAATTTTTTGCTTTTTTCTGAACAAGAGTTTGCGTTGCTAAAACGTGCTCAACCTCTGAGGTTCCTATTCCAAACGCTAAAGCCCCAAAAGCACCATGAGTTGCCGTGTGACTGTCTCCGCAAACAATAACTGTTCCAGGTTGAGTAAATCCTTGCTCAGGTCCTACTATATGAACTATTCCTTGTCTTTTATCATTCATTCCAAAAAGTTTGATGTCAAAGTCTTTGCAATTTTTTTCAAGTGTTTCTACTTGAATTCTAGAGTCGTTGTCATCAATTCCTTTAGATCTGTCAGTTGTAGGTATATTGTGATCAACAACAGCAAGAGTTAAGTTTGGATGTCTTACATTCCTTTTGCTATTTCTAAGTCCTTCAAAAGCTTGTGGGCTAGTCACCTCATGTATCAAATGTCTATCCACAAATAACAAAGATGTTCCATCATCCTGTTGGTGGACTAAGTGATCACTCCAGATTTTATCGTATAAAGTCTTTGGCATTTAAAAAAAGATTATTTTTTTAATTCAGTAGAAATCTTACTATCTTCTTTTTTCTCTTCAAGTTTTTTGGGTGTCCCAGCGACTTTTGTCTCGGCTTTTTCCTCAGTATTCTTTTGTTCTGTTGCTGGTAATACATTTTCTTCTGTAACCTGCTCAGGTTTGGCATCAATATCAATACCAATTTTCTTTTTTATCTTTTCTGCAATTCTTGCTGATTTACCGGTTCTTTCTCTTAGATAGTATAGTTTTGCACGTCTTACTTTACCAGATCTTATAACTTTGATTGTATCAACTATTGGACTATAGAGAGCAAAAGTTCTTTCAACACCTTCTCCGAAAGAAATTTTTCTAACTGTAAAAGATGAGTTTAAGTCTCTATTTTTTTTTGCTATGCAAACACCCTCAAAATACTGAATTCTATCTCTCTTTCCTTCAGTAATTTTTACACCAACTTTTATGATATCTCCTGGAAAAAAATCTGGAAGTTTTTTTTCAGCTGAAATTTTTTTAACGTTAGCTTTATTTATGTCTTCTATATTTTTCATGTTTAAATTTTGCAATTTTAATCCTTTTTATATTTTTGCCATAAATCTGGTCTTCGGAGCCGTGTTATAGCCTCAGATTGTGATAAACGCCAGCTTTTAATTTTATTATGATCTCCAGATAAAAGTATGTCAGGAACACTTAATTTCTCCCATATTTGAGGTTTGGTATATTGTGGATACTCCAAAAGCCCGTTTTCAAAACTTTCATCTTTTGTAGAATTAAGATTTCCTAATACTCCAGGCACTAATCTTAAAACCGTATCTAGAACAACAAAAGAAGCCATCTCTCCTCCAGAGAGTATAAAGTCTCCTATACTTATCTCCTCTATATTTCTTGAGTCTAGAACTCGTTGATCGACTCCCTCAAAGTGCCCACATAAAATATTTACTTTGTTTTTTTTAACAATATCCTTTGCAATATCTTGATTAAAAATTTTACCCTTAGGTGTTAGATAATAAACTGTCTCTTTTTCTTCCAAATTTGCGTCCAAAGATTTTGCTACTACGTCTGGTCTCATTAACATGCCTACTCCACCGCCATATGGGGTATCATCAACGGTTTTGTGTTTATCGCCTGCATAATCCCTAATATTTATAAGTTTTAAATCCCAAAGCTTTTTCTCAAAAGCTTTTTTGCAAATACCTATTTCGAAGGGTCCTGGAAAATATTCAGGATACAAAGTAAAAATTTTCGCTTGAAACATAGTTATTTTTTCTTCTCTTCCTTAGGTGCCTCTGCTTTCTTTTCTTCTTTTGGTGCTTCAGCTTTTTTCTCTTCCTTAGGTGCCTCTGCTTTCTTTTCTTCTTTTGGTGCTTCAGAAGCATCTTTCTTTCTGTCTTTTTTTGGAATAGCTTTATTTGGATTATTTCCTGGTTTAGGCATTTCCATTAAATTATTTTCTCCAAGTAACCTAGCAACTCTAGTTGTCGGCTTTGCTCCTTGGCTTAGCCAATATTTTATTCTTTCTGACTGAAGTCCAACTCTTTCTTTTTTTTCTTTTGGCATAAGGGGATTAAAAAAACCTAATTTTTCTATAAATCTCCCATCTCTAGGGAATCTACTGTCTGCAACCACAATTTTATAAACTGGTCTCTTTTTTGTTCCTCCCATTGATAACCTTAACTTTAACATTTATTTCTCCTTTTTATTTAAGTTGATTGAATAGCTCAGGTGGAATTCCTTTTTCCATTAAGCCTTTTGTGTTTCCTTTTGACATCTTTTTCATCATGTCAGACATCATTTTAAATTGTTTTAACAATTTATTGATAGTGGCAATGTCTGTTCCAGAGCCATTAGCAATTCTTTTTTTTCTAGAGCCATCGATAATCTTTGGATTTTCTCTCTCTTTTTTAGTCATTGAAAGTATTACCGCTTCATTTTGTGTAATTATTTTTTCATCAACACCAGCTTGATCCATTTGAGATTTTATTTTTGAAACTCCTGGTAAAAAAGACATAACACCCTCTAGTCCTCCCATTTTTTTCATTTGTCTTAATTGAGAAAGGTAATCTTCTAAAGAAAACTGACCTTTCCTTAAACTCTCCTCAGTTTCTTTGAGTTTTTCCTCGTCAATTTCATCTGCTGCTTTTTCTACAAGGGATACGATATCCCCCATTCCTAAAATTCTGTTAGCAATTCTATCAGGATGAAAACTTTCAAAATTTTCTATTTTTTCTCCAATACCTAAAAATTTAATTGGAACATTGGCAATATGTTTCATGCTTAATGCAGCTCCACCTCTACCATCACCGTCAGCTCGAGTTAATATTATTCCAGTAACTTTTACTGTATTAGAAAATTCTTTTGCAACACCCGCAGCTACTTGTCCAGTTAATGAGTCTGCAACAAGTATAGTCTCTGTTGGTTTAATTACTTCTTCAATTTGTTTTATCTCAGACATCATCTGTAGATCTATTTGTGTTCTTCCTGCCGTATCAAAAATAATTACATCAGACCCATTTAAATTAGCTGCAGATAGGGCTCTTCTGCAAATGTCAGCTGGAATTTGATCTTTTATCACAGGCAAGGTTTGGATATTATTTTGTTCACCCAAAATTTTTAGTTGTTCCTGAGCAGCTGGTCTATAAATATCTAAACTTACCATCATAATTTTTTTCTTATTATTTTTTTCTAAAAATTTTGAGAGTTTTGCAGTTGTGGTTGTTTTTCCTGAACCTTGTAAACCAACCATCATTATTGTTACTGGTGGATTGGACTTTAAATTAATTTCTTGATTGCTATCACCTAAAAATGAAACAAGCTCATCGTGAACAATTTTAACAACCATTTGTCCTGGAGCTGTAGATCTTATTATTTCTTTTCCTAATAATTTTGGTTTAACTTTTGTTACAAAATCTTTTACTACCTCAAGCGATACATCTGCCTCTAGTAAAGCTTGTCTAATAAGCTTAAGACCCTCATCAACCTGTTTTTCATTAAGTGATGGCGCCTTTTTAAATGTATCGAGTATCCCCTCGAATTTATTTGTCAAATTTTCAAACATAATTTCTTCCAGCAGCAATCGCACCAGTGGGCGAACCCTCGCTGACTGGTGTCGATCTCTTTGTTTCCAAAGACACCGCAAAATGCTGTTTTTGCGGAAGTTGTGAGAAACTATAATAGAGGTTCAAAAAGTCAATAAATAAGTTAAGTATTATTATATGGATTTTAAAGCTTATAAAATGGATGGACTTGGAAATGACTTCGTCATAATTGATCAACGTGAAAAAAAATTTGATCTAAACAATTCTCAAATTAAAAAAATTTGTGACAGAGGTAATATTGGTTGTGATCAACTAATTCTTATTAATAGAAGTGATAAATTTGATGCATTTCTAACCTTTAAAAATTCCGATGGCTCGGACTCCGCAGCATGCGGAAATGGGACTAGATGTGTAGCTAGTTTGTTATCAAAAGAAAATTCAAAAAACTTAATTACTGTTGAAACTTCTTCAGGAAAGTTAGAATCGAAAATATTAAAAAATAATTTGATCCAAACAAATATTGGAAAACCAAAAACTAATTGGGATCAAATACCCCTAAGTGAGAAAATGGATACAAAAAAAATAAGAGTTAAGGTTGGTGATATTGAGTTCTTCGGCACGGCAATTAATGTTGGAAATCCCCACGTTATTTTTTTTATAAACGAATTAGAAAAGATTGAAATTGAAAAAGTTGGACCAATCGTAGAAAATCATGAATTATTTCCTGAAAAAGTTAATGTTACTTTTGCAAAAGAAGAAACTAAAAATCATTTTAAAGTATTGCACTGGGAGAGAGGAGCTGGTCTTACAAAAGCATGTGGAACTGCAGCATGTGCAACCGCTGTAGCTGGTGAAATTAATGGTATTTCAAAATTTCCAACTGAAATAGAATTTAAATTAGGAAAAATTAAAATCAATAAAGACGAACATGGAAACGTTATTATGGAAGGTTTAGTCTCAGAAATAGAACATATTGATATAAATTTATGATTAATATTTTTCAAAAATTTAAAGATGGCCTAAAAAAAACTACATCAAATTTTTCAAAAGGTATAAAAGACATTGTAATTAACAAAGAAATTGACGATAAAACTTTAGAAGAAATTGAGGATTTTTTAATTCAATCAGACGTTGGGGTTGAGGCTTCATCAGAGATAAGACAACAAATAGCAAATAGCAGAATTGATCCAAGTAAAAATAAACTGGATGAGATTAACAAAATTCTTAAAGAATATATTCTCTTATTAATGAAACCTTTAGAAAATAAAAATTTTTTTAATCAATCTAATGAGAGCAGAACGATTTTAGTTTCAGGTGTCAATGGAGTAGGAAAAACAACTACAATTGGGAAAATGTCTAAAATATTTCAAAATAATAATAATAAAACAGTGTTAGCTGCTTGTGACACGTTTAGAGCTGCAGCAATAGATCAATTAGAAAATTGGTCAAAAAAAGTTGGAAGTGAAATAGTAAAATCAGAGGCAGGAAGTGATCCTGCATCTGTCGCTTTTAAGGCAATGGAATATTCAAAAAAAAATAACATTCATACAGTTTTGATAGATACAGCTGGTAGATTGCAGAACAAGAAAAACTTGATGGATGAGTATAAAAAAATCGCAAATGTTGTTAAAAAAGTTGATAACAATGCGCCTCATGATGTTGTTCTAATCTTGGATGCAACCTCAGGGCAAAACGTAATAAATCAAGTAACAGAATTTAATAATATAATCCCTTTAACTGGTCTTGTTATGACAAAACTTGATGGAACGGCAAAAGGAGGAATACTAATTGCTGCTGCAAAAAAATTTAAACTTCCAATAATTGCAGTTGGTCTTGGCGAAAAAGAGGACGATTTACAATCTTTTGATGCTGAAACTTTTGCAGAAAATTTTTTAAGTTAAGAAAAATCAATTTAATTCATTAATAAAATTTTTTATATTCCCTAAAAGTTCTTGGTCAAAATCCATCATATGATCATCGTCTAACTTAAAATAACTAAATTTTGGTTCTGAAAAACTTTCAAACATTCTTTTTCCCATACTAAATGGAACAATGTTATCTTTATCTCCGTGCATAACGAGTTTAGGGAAAGTTATTTTGCTAATCTTGTTAATGGAGTCATATCTATCTTTCAAGAGTAAGTTCACTGGTAAATAAGGATAATAAATTTTTGAAAGTTCTACCATTGAGGTAAAAGGGGACTCTAAGATTATTCCTGCAAATGGAAATTTAGAACCAAGGTCCACTGCAACAGCTGTTCCTAAAGATTCTCCGTAAAGAATGATATTGTTATCACTAATGTTGTTTGAGTTTAACCACCTTTTCGCTGCCATTGAGTCATTGTATAAACCCTCTTCTGTTGGTTTTCCCTCATTTCCACTGAAACCTCTGTAAGCAATAATTAAATAATTTACCTCTAGTTCAGCTATCTCGTTTAATTTGTAAATTCTATTTTGTAGATTTCCTGCATTCCCATGAAAAAATAGCAACGTCTTATATTTCTTGTCTTTAAAATGGTGCCAACCAATTAATTTATTATCTGACTTAACGAATACCTTTTCAATCTTATGTGTCAGTTTGTTCTCATCTAAATAGTTATTTTCGTTAGGATGATATAATAATTTTCTCTGCGACAGAAAAATTACCAAACAAACAATTAAATAAATAGTGATTAAACCAATGAGAATATTGAAGATAAGCATAATTTTTTTATTAAACATTCTAAGCCTTTTTTCTTACCAGATAAACTCCAAGGAAAACAAGAAATGTTCCATATAAATGGAAAAGTTCTAAGGTCTCACCAAAGAATAATATGCCATAAAATGCTCCATAAACTGTAAATAAATACAAAGTAAATCCTGTCGTTGTGGCACCAAGATATTTTTGAGTGTAAGTGTACAATATAAAAGCAATTATTCCTGGTGAAATTGCCGCAAATATAACCCAAAAGAAAAATTTCAAATCAAATGTAGTTACGTTGATAAAATTTTGTTCAAACATATAAAATGGTAATAAGCTTAAAGCACCAAAAAAAGAAATAGCTGTAAACCTTTCAAAAACGTTCAGGGAAGATTTCCAATTAAACAGAAATATAGAATATAATGCCCAGCCTATTGAAGCTCCTAACATCCATAAATCTCCCTTTGTAAATTTTAAAGATATCAAAGTAGAATATTCACCTCTTACAATAATAATTAAAACCCCTAGAAGGCATGATAAAAGGCCAATAAATTTGAAAAAATTCATTTTTTCTTTAAAAAAAAAATAAGAAATTAAAATTATAAAAATAGGTGAAGAAGTGTAAATAATTCCCATGTTTATTATTGTAGTTGTCTGACCGGCTATAAATGGAAAAGCTCCACAAACTCCACATCCCATTAATCCTAAAAAGAAAAGTTCTTTATATTCTTTTAATAAAATTTTTTTTTTGTATAAAATTCTGTAATTGAACAGCATCAATAAAAGAAATACTGATAACCATCTCCAAAAAGCCAGGGAGATCGGAGGAACAAATTCTACACCCCCTCTTGCAACTACAAGATTGCTCGCCATAAAAATAGGTTGAATAAAAAGAAGTGTGTAAGGTAAAAAATCCTTTTTTTTCACTTAGTTACTTAGACTTGTCAAAAAAGGCTTCGTAAATCATCATAGCAATTGCACAACCCATTAATATGTAAACAGGCAATACATCAAGAAAACCAATCATCATTGATCTTGTTAATGTAGTAGCTAGTCCTATTAAAAAGAAGATCGCAAAAGATAATCCAACTAATGTAGTAATTTTATTCATTAAATTTTTTACTTTCTTTTTCCAACCAATTAGCAACACCTAAAAATCTTTGATCATCATATTTATCGCCAATTAACTGAAGTCCTAATGGTAAGTTATTTTCTCCCTGAAGTAAAGGAAGAGAAATTGCAGGTGTGTGCATATAAGACCAAACTCTATTAAAATCAGCACTTCCAGTGCTTTTCAATCCCTTGTCAGCTACACCCGTACTACAAGGACTTAATACTCCATGATAGTCCTCAAAAACTTCCTTATATGACTCATAACTTCTGCTCATAAAGTCGACAGCATCCAGATATTCTTTTGCAGAATGTTTCATTCCTCGAGAAATTGCTGTTTGCATTTCTTTTGAAAGTTTATTTTTAGATTTCTTATAATAAACTTGAAAATTATTTGCTAAATCAGTCTCATGAATAATTCGGTGATACTTATCAATATCTTTAAAATAAGAAGGTGTATCAAATACTTCGATATTTTTTTTGAAACTCTTTATAAAAAATTCAAAAGACTCTCTCGATTTTTTATCAATTTTTTTCCAACTTTCAGTTTTATAAAATATAAATTTTGGATCAAACATTGGGCCTTTTTTACACTCCTCCAACATGAATTCGGACGAATAATGAATGGTCGCTTTATCATATGAGTCTTTTTTTATTAAAACCTTAGCTAATAACGCAACATCTTCTACCGTTTTTCCAAATACTCCAACATGATCCAAATGATAGGATGTTCTTAAAACTCCATTTCGTGAAATTAAACCATAACTTGGTTTATAACCAACTACACCGCAGTAAGATGCAGGTCTTATAACCGAACCTCCTGTCTGTGATCCAATTGATAATGGTGCCATGTGAGATGCTATAACTGCAGCAGATCCACTTGAAGATCCACCTGGTGTTCTAGAATAATCATGAGGATTTTTAGTCTCTGGTGGTGCAAGAAATGCTAATTCTGATGTATTTGTTTTACCCATTATAAGGGCTCCAGCAGATTTTAATAAGTCTACTATTTCAGCATTTTGAGACTCGGTTTTACCTTTTCTTAAAACAGTTCCACATTCAGTTGGCATATCGTAGGTTCCGATTATATCTTTAAGAGCCACTGGAATACCATGAAGAGGACCAACTGACTTTCCAGATCGTCTATGTTCATCCGCCTCTTCAGCTTTTTCTAAAAGAAGTTTTTTGTCAAAATGTGCCCATGCCTTTACATCTTTTTCGAATTTATTTATTTGCTCAATATATGATTTACACAAATCAACTGAGTTTAAATCTGAATTTCTAATTTTTTCCGCAATTTCGGAAACTGATAATGAAAAGATATTGGACATTAAATTTACTCTGCAAATAACGCATCAGGTAGCCATAAAGCTATGCCAGGAAATATGTACATCAAGACCATTGCAAGAATTACTATTGCTAGGAAAGGCATTATTCCTGTGAATATTTGCATTAGCTCTACATTTCTGCTTTGAACACCTTTTAAGTAGTAAGCAGACATTGCCATGGGTGGTGTTAAAAAAGAAGTTTGTAAATTCAAAGCAATTAGCATTGCAAAGAAATAAGGGTTTACTCCAAAAAACTCAACTAGGGGCAAGAATATTGGAACAAAAATAATTAAAATTTCTGTCCACTCAAGAGGCCATCCTAACAAGAAGATTATTATTTGGGTAATTACTAAAAATTGCCATGGCTGAATATCCATTGACTTAAAGAAAGTTTCAAAAACCTCATGTCCACCAAGATATGAAAATACGGAAGCAAAGGTCCATGAACCCACAAATAACCACATTATCATCGCACTTGTTTTTGCGGTAAGAAAAACTGACTCTTTAAAGTTTTTCCATTTCAAAGATTTATAAAAATATGAAAGCACTAATGCTCCGAAAGCACCAACTGCGGCAGCCTCAGCTGGAGTAGCAAGTCCTGCCAAAATTGTACCAAGTACTAAAATTATTAAAGAAAATAATGGAACAAAAGATACTAAAACCTCTTTTAAAATTTCTGCTCTTGGAGGAATTTCCTCAGCGGCAGGTCTAGGTGCTAAAGATGGATTGAAATATGCTCTAATGATTACGTAAAGAATATATAATCCAGCTAACATCAAACCTGGAAATATTGCAGCTGCAAAAAGTCTTAAAGGTGACAACTGGGCTATAACAGCATAAACAATTAACATAATGCTTGGTGGAATTAATATTCCCAAACATCCTCCAGAACAAATTACACCTGATGCAAATTTTTTATCATATCCAGCTCTTATCATTGCTGGCCAAGCTAGAAGTCCCATTAAAGTTACAACAGCGCCAATAATTCCTGTTGCTGTAGAAAATAAAGCACAAGTTACTAGTGCTGCTACCGCCATTGATGCTGGCAGTCGATGAGATGCCAGTCTTATCGCAAAAAATAATTTTGCTACAATTCCTGCTCTTTCAACGAGATAACCCATAAAAAGAAACAAGGGGACTGCAGTTAAAACGGTGTTATCCATTATCGTATAAGTATTTTGAACTAATAAAGAAAATATCCGATTATCGAGTAAATGATCCATCCTGCTTGGATCAAAGTATGCATAATAACCAAATCCAACTCCCATCGCTAATAGAGTGAATGCAATTGGAAAACCTAATAAGACAGCAAATAAAAATAAACTCATCATTAAAATTGCTATCTCAGGATTTGTAAGTTCAAATAACATCTGCTTGATCGTCCTTTTGTGAAGTTCTCATTAATACTTTTTCTGTTTCTTCAGCGTCTGCTGATAATCTTTCTGGCCAGTGACCTGTTTTGATACATATAATTGCTCTAAACACTTCGCTAATACCCTGAATTGCTAATAACAATCCAGACAAAGGTATTATAGATTTTGCCATATAAATTTGTATTTGTGCTGGACTATTCCAGCTAGTTTCTTTTATTTTCCAAGCCAATGCTGCGTATTCATATCCGTAAAATACTAAAGCTAAAATACCTGGAAAGAAAAAAATAAAATATAAAACTAAATCAATCCAACCTTGAACTCTTGTTGGAAATAATCTGTAAATAACATCTCCTCTGACATGCGCTTCGGTCGATAAACAGTAAGCGCCTGCCATCATGAAAATTGCTCCATACATTTGTAAACTAAAATCAAAATTCCATAAAGTTGGGCTGTTAAAAGCATAAGCCATTATCACTTCATAACATGTCCCACCCATCAAAATTACTATGCACCATGAAAAAGCTTTACCCATTGATGCACTTAAAGTGTCTGCAAATTTTATGAAAGATTTCATAGTTCTACTTTATGTTAAATTCTACCTATTAATCAAACAAAAAAAAGGGGGCCAAAAGGCCCCCTTAATTTAATTAAGATAAATCTTTAGATTTTAACTTTTCCTAAAGGTCCGAACTCATTTTCATAAGCTAGTCTGTAATTAGGCTGATTCATCAGCAAGTACTTCATTACTCTCTTAGCGTATGCTTTTTGAGAATCGACGATTTTCTTAAAGAAAGCATCTTTCTTATTGAAATCACCGATAACTTTATCCCAACCTTTTAATTGTTGAGCTAAAATTTCATCAGACGTTTGGTAAACGTTTACTTTATGTTGATTCATTAATTTAGATAAATCTGCTGAATATCTAACTAATGCTTTAAAGTAGTTATCTGTGTTTGCAGCATAAGCAGCATTTTTCAATATTGCTTGGTTTGCTGGTGACAGACCATTAAACGTTTTGTTGTTAATTGGTATTTCAAACATCTCTTGTGATTGGTGGAAGCTTCCTAAGTGATAATGCTTAGAAACATCTTGCATACCAAACTGAGAGTCTGAAGTTGGGTTGTTAAACTCAGCTGCTTCAATCAAACCAGTCTTCATTGCCGGTTGGATTTCACCACCTGGTAACTGTCTTACGACCATTCCCATTGCAGTAAGAACGTTAGTAGCAAGACCAACTGTTCTGTACTTCATACCTTTAACATCAGATACTTTTGTTACGTTCTTTTTAAACCAACCGAAAGGTTGAGCTGGCATAGGCATATGGAAAACACCTGTGTAGTCGAAACCAACTTTTTTTAAAGTTTCTTCATACAGTTTTCTTCCTCCACCGTACTCCATCCATCCCATAACTTCTTGAGATGACATCCCGTATGATGGTCCAGTTCCGAATAAAGATGCGGCTGGATTTTTACCATACCAATAAGCAGTTACCCAGTGTCCCATATCAACAGCACCTGAGCTTACAGCTTGACCGATCTCACTAGTTTTAACAACTGCTCCAACTGGTTGAAGATCGATTTTTAAAGAACCGCCAGACATGTCGCTAACCATTTTGCAATAGTCTCCTGCCATTTCAAAAAAGATGTTAGCACCACTTGGCCAAGCAGCTTGCATTTTTAGAGTTTGTGGAGCTCCGAATGCAATGTTTGGCATTGCTACTGCTGCTGTTGCTGCTGCACCAGTTGCCGCCGCTGCCTTAAAGAACTTTCGTCTTGAAGGAATTTTACCCTTCAATGATTTTTTTTCTTTAATCATTATTTTCTCCTCTTATTAAGTTAATTAACTTGCAACTATTTAAGCACAATAATGAAAAAGAGTCCTAGTGTTAATTCGCGCTCAGGTAATTTATTTACAACTATGAGTGGTATTATTTTATTAATTTACTTTATTTTTACACGAACCTGTTTCGAAAAATTCGCTGATATTATCTATCGCTAAATTAGCCATTGCTGTTCTTGTTTCAAAAGTAGCGCTTCCTAAGTGAGGTAAAACAAAAGCTCTGCTGTGTTTTAAATACCCAGGATTTAATTTCGGTTCATTTTTATAAACATCTAATCCAACTGCACTAACTTTTTTACTATCTAATGCTTCAATTAATGCATCGTCATCAACAATATCACCTCTTGCAACGTTCGTGACAATCGCTCCATCAGGCAATAAAGAAATAGTTTTTTTGTTGATCAAATTAATTGTTTCCTTTGAAGCTGGGCAACATACCGATAATACATCTGATACTGACATTAAACTTTCTAAAGTCTTATGATAAATTGCTCCATTTTCCTTTTCGGTATCTAATTTTGATCGATTGTGATAGTGAATTATCATTCCTAAAGAATTAGCAATTTTGCCTATTTTTTGTCCAATTCTTCCCATTCCTAGTATACCTAATCTAGTTCCAGTTAACTGTTTGCCTATTAAATAATCGGCAGACCATTTCCAATCTCCTTTTTTAGATCCCTCTATTCCTTCAGGAACTCTTCTACATGCGCCCAAAATTAATAAAATACCTATTTCAGCAGTAGCATCAGTTAAAACTTCTGGTGTATTAGTGACAATCATTTTTTTTTCACTAGCTGCCTTTAAATCTATATTTCCAAAACCAACAGCAAAATTTGATAAAATTTTTACACTATCAGGTAAAGATTTAATTGTTTTTTCATCTAATTTGTCTGTAAGTGCGGATAATATACCATCGCAGCCTTCACTCATTTTAATTAGTTTTTCTTGAGAGTATAATTCATCACTAGGGTTTAACTTAACATCAAAAAGTTTTTTTAATTTTTCTTCATTAGATTTAAGTAATTTTCTTGTTACCAATATTTTTTTCATAAGGGATTTAGTTTAAATCAAAAATTTTACCTGGATTCATTATATTGTTAGGATCCATTGTTTTTTTTATTAATTTCATTGTTGGAAGATTATCCGCATGTTCTTTTTTAAGATACTCTTTTTTGTGTAATCCGACACCATGCTCACCGGTAATTGTTCCCTCCAGCTCTAAAGTTTTTTCAATTAATAAATCGCTGAATTTTCTTATCTTTTCGTAAGTTTCTTTTTTTTCAGGATTATAAGGAAGTAAAACATGGAAATTCCCATCTCCCAAGTGACCTACCATTGGTGCCCTAAGTCCAAACTTTTTTACCTCTTCCTCTGCAAATTTCACACATTCAGTAATTTTTGAGATTGGGAGACACACGTCTGTTGAATATACTCTTCCATTATCTATTAAAGCTTTAACTGAATAATATACATCCCATCTTGCTTTCCATAATTTATTTCTTTCTTCTAAACTTTTTGCCCATTTGAATGAACTACCATTGTTATTTTTTGACAGTTCTTCTACGAGTTTGATAGATTCTTTATTTGATGCTTCTGAACCATGAAATTCAAAAAATAATGTTGGTAGCGCTTTAACATCTTCCAATTTTGAGTAATTTATACTTATTTCCATTTGATCTTTATTTAACATTTCAATTCGGGCAATTTGGATGCCATATTGAATAACATCTTGTGCAGTTTTTACTGCATCTTCTAAAGATGAAAAATGACATACAGCGCTCATTATACTTTCTGGAATAGGAGATAGTCTTAATTGAATTTCAGTAATAATTCCTAGTGTACCCTCCGACCCAACAAACAAATTTGTTAAATTATAACCAGCGGATGTTTTTTTTGTCCTTCCTCCAGTGTTCATTATATCGCCATTAGGTAAAACGACTGTTAAGCCCGTTATTACAGTTTTCATTGTACCGTATTTTACTGCCATTGTTCCAGAAGCAGATGTTGAAGCCATACCTCCAATTGCAGCATTAGCACCAGGGTCGATTGGAAAAAAAACTCCATCTTCTCTTAAATAATCATTTAATTGTTCTCTTGTTACGCATGCTTGAACTCTACAGTCAAAATCTTGCGTGTTAACACTTAAAATCTTATTCATTTTTTCCAACGAAATTGTTATTCCCTTATCATTGCCAACAACATTTCCTTCAAGGGATGTGCCAGTACCAAAAGGTACGACTGGAACTTTGTGTTCATTGCAAAGCTTAAGTATTTTAGATACTTCCTCATTTGTTTCTGGAAAAACTACTGCTTTAGATAAAATTGGATCGTAAGTATCTTCTCCTCTAGAATAATTAAAACGCGTAGACTCTGACTGGGAAAATCTACCATTCAAAATTTTTTTTAATTCTTGTTGAAGAATGGTATTCATAAGCTCTGATAATATCTAATATTCTTTGGAAATACTATTAAAACTATTTCAGCATTTTTTTAATGTTATCCAGTGCTTGGGAAATATTATCTCTAGACGCTGCAAAACTAAAACGTACATAATCGTTGCAAGTCTGACCAAACGCTGTGCCCGGTACAATAGCAACGCCCGCCTCATGCATAGCTTTATCACAAAACTCAGCACCTGACATACCGGTCCCTTTTACATTTGGAAACGCATAAAATGCACCTCCCGGTAAACTACATTCTACTCCTGGTAAATCATTTAAACCTTTATGAATCAAATCTCTTCTTGCGGTAAATTTTTCCATCATCTCATGAATAGAGTCATCTGACCCATCTAAAGCTGCAATTCCAGCGTATTGTGCCGCAGCATTTACACAAGAAACGCTGTTGATTAGTAATTTATTAACATGCTCTATCAAATTTTGAGGCCAAAAACTCCATCCTAGTCTCCATCCTGTCATAGAATAAGCTTTACTCCAGCCCTCTAACACAATTAATCTGTCTCTAAGTTTAGGATAATTAAAAAAAGTAGGCATTTCTTTTCCATCAAAAATTTGTCTGCTATAAATTTCGTCACTTAATATCGTTACATGCGGGTGTTTTTCTAATCCTTTGGCTAGCTTATCAATTTCTGACTTTTCTACAAAACTTCCTGTTGGATTGTTAGGATTAATTAAAATTAGTAATCTTGTTTTATCAGTAATAAGTGACAAAATTTTATCTGCACTAAATTTAAGATCTTTATCTTCAGTCAAATCATAAGGTACTGGTGTTGAGCCAGTATAATTAATCATAGATTCGTAGATTGGAAAGGCTGGTGTAGGATGAATGATTTCAACTCCAGGCTCACCAAAACATTGAATAGCATAATGCATGGTTGGTTTACCACCTGGCATAATAATAATTCTTTCAGGATCAACTTCTTGATTATAAAGTTTTTTAATTTTTCTTGTTACGGCTTGTCTGCATTCTAAAATTCCATTTGAAAGAACATAACCATGATGTCCATCATCGAGTGCTTTCTTCGCAGCATCAACCACGTGTTTGGGAGTTTTAAAGTCAGGTTGCCCTAAACCTAAATGTATCATTGGTTTGCCTTGAGCCTCTAATTTTTTTGCTTTAGCCAGAACCGAAAAGGCTGTTTCTGTTCCCAATCTGTTTAAACTTTTTGCTAATTTCATATTAACATCTCCTTTTAATTAGTTTCTAAATCTTAAATTACCTCTATGAAGATCACTTATTTTGGTACATCCCATTAATTTCATATCTCTTTGTAACTCAGCTTTGTATTGTCCTAAAGCTCTTTCAACACCTGCCTGACCAGCTGCTGCTAATGCATACAAATATAACCTTCCACCAGCACATGCTTTTGCACCTAATGATAAAGCCTTAAGCATGTGAGTACCTCTGTGAATTCCTCCTTCACAAATTACATCAAGTTTGTCACCAACTGCATCTACAATTTCTGCAAGCTGATCAAAGGGAGATCTCGATCCATCAAGTTGTCTTCCTCCATGATTTGAAACCATTATCCCTGTACATCCAATATCAACAGCTTTTTTTGCGTCCTCTACACTCATAATTCCTTTTAATGCAAAATGGCCTCCCCATTGAGAACAAAGTTTTTCTGCATCTTTCCAATTCATAGATTGGTCCAGCATGGTAGAAAAATAATTTCCAATTGAAGAATTTGTACTCGTACCTTCTTTAACAAAATCTTGTAGATGAGGTAATTCAAACTTACCTTTTGTTAAATAATTTATTCCCCACATTGGTTTAGTAGCAAAGCTAAATAAACTTGATAAAGTTAATTTAGGTGGAGATGTAAAACCTGTTCTTAAATCTCTTTCACGATTTCCCCCAGTAATGGTATCAACTGTCAAGGCCATTACATCAAACTTTGCGGCTTTTGCTCTTTCCAAACACGATGTGTTTAATCCTCTGTCTTTATGAAAATAAAATTGAAACATCTTAGGGGTGTCAATCATAGATGAGATTTCCTCAACACTTACTGTTGCAAGTGCAGAAACTCCAAACATAGTATTAAATTTTTGAGCTGCTTTACCCACTGCTCTCTCTCCATCGTAATGAAAAAGTCTTTGAAGTGCCGTGGGTGAAAGATAAAAAGGAAGATCTAATTTCTTTCCAAAAATGGTAGTTGATAAGTCAACATTCTCTACACCCCTTAATACATTTGGAACTAAATCCACATCATCAAATGCACTCGTATTTCTAGCGTAAGTAATTTCGTCATCCGCAGCCCCATCAATATAATGAAATATTGGTGATGGAAGTTTCTTCTTAGCAAGTTTCCTAAAATCACGAAAATTATGACAATTCGAAAGTTTCATAAAGCCACTTTAAAAACTTTTCATGAAATTAAACATGTAACTATCTGCCCCAGGATTCGTATCTCCTAAATCAGCATTAGATATATGGCTTTGTGAATAACCAAGTTTAGTGCCAGGTAAAAGATCTACTGATAGTTGAACCTCAGATTTAAATTCTAAGGGCGAACCCAAATCTTTACCATCACCCATAGAATATAAACCGGGTGAGAAACTTGGAATCAAATTTAATTTACCAATTTTATACTCTGCTTGAACTCCTGTATAAAAGTATGATGTTGAGTCTTCTGTTATCATAAACCCCGTTATTGGACTAAACTTTCCTAAAAAAGTATCTCGGAATAAATCCTCATTTGAATGTTGAATACCAAGTAGACTTGAAGTTTTTTTTGAACTAGTGGTGGTATCAAACACTCCTGAGAAGAAACTAAACTGATGGCTATCAGATGGTTTTACTTCATCAGCATTAGTGATTTTTGTTAATCCACTAAGTATGAAAAAAATTATTAAAATTTTTATTATTTTATTACTCATATTTTTTTATAAATTTCTTTTACTATTATTGCACCTCCAATTAAAAATAACAATAAGGGCAAAGCCCACAATAAAAGGGTATTTCTTGATATACCTGGATCATAAACTATCCACTGACCATATTTCTCGACAAGAGATGAAAATATTTCCTCATTGGTTTTCCCATTCTCTAGTTCGCCTCTAATATATTTTTTCATGCTTTCGGCAAAATCCGAGTTAGATTCATGAATAGTTTGACCCTGGCAAATTAAACATCTCAAATTTTTAGCAATATTTATAGTTTGATCTTCAGAATAGGTTGATGCCATACTGATATTCTTGAAATTAAAAGAAATTAAAATAAAGACTATTAAAGTTTTAATTGTTAATAATTTTTTTGATTTCATAAACATCCTTGTCATTTAATGGACCTATATATTTTTTCAACACTTTATTATCCTCATTAATTAAAAATGTTTCTGGAACCCCATAAGCACCAAAATTAATTGATATTGTTCCTTGTTTGTCAATAAAGATTCTATCGAATGGATCTCCATATAATTTTAAAAAGTTTAAGGCATTTTTTTTTTTATCTTTATAATTTATTCCAATCATCATAATGCGAGTATCTTTTCTTAATTCTAAAAGTTTATCACTTTCATCTTTACATGGTTCACACCAAGAGGACCAAATGTTAATTAAATAAAAACTTTTTCCAAGAAGGATTTGGTCAAAATTTATTTTTTTTTCCTCTATTAAATCAGTTACCTCAAAATCTGTATAAATTTGGTTATCAGTAATTTTTGGAGAATAGATTTTTTCTTTTTCTAGGGCAAATTTAAATATAAAAAAAGACAATATTAAAAGAACTAAAATGATTAAACTAAATATTGACTTCTTTGTTTTTTCTAAAAATTGCAAATAATCCTCCTAACATTATTAATAAAGTTGAAATCCATATCCAAATCATAAATGGCTTATGCTGATACCTTACATTAAAGAGATTTTGATCTTTAATTATATTAATTGTTATAAATCTGTCTTTAAATAATGATGTTTTTATAGATGCTTCGCTAGTAGCCATTTCTGGTTCATTATAAATTCTAATTTCTGGTAAAAGATTAATAGTTTTATTTTTCTCATCATGTATTTCAAAAAAACCAACAATGGACTCATAATTTTTTTCTTTTTCTACTGCAATTTTTTTAAAAATTATCTTCTCATTTTTAAGAATAAAACTCTCTCCAACTTGAATATTTTTCACTATCTCTTTTGCTGAAAAACTATTTAATAATATTGATATTAAAAGTAACGAAAATCCAGTATGTGAGAATATTTGTGCAAAATTTTTTGTTTTATCCCTAAATTGACTCAAACTTTTCAGAAGCAAATAAAAAAACCCGATAAATAATAAAAGAATAAATATATTTTTTTCTCCAATATAATAAACGGTTATGAAAGATAAAATTAATGTAGAAATGATTACAAGAAAACTTTTAGCTCCCATCTTTAAGTTAGTCTTGATCCATTTCATGCTAGGACCAATAGACATAAAAAGAACAAAAGGAATAAGGAAAGGTAAAATTAGCTTATTATAAAACGGTGGTCCAACCGAAATTTGCTCATCTAATATTACGTCAAGAAATATTGGATAAATCGTACCTATTAAAACAACGCTTAAAAAATACAATATGAACCAATTATTAATTAGAACTGCAGTTTCTTTACTTAAAAGAAAAATTTCACTTTTTTTAGTAAAGTTTTTATTTCCATAAATTATGAATATTACAAATGACAATAAAACTAAAACAAATAAAAATGTTAGTATGTATACTCCTCTAGATGGATCATTCGCAAAAGTATGAACTGAATTTAAAATTCCAGATCTTACCAAGAAAGTTCCAACCATACTAAGTGCAAAGGTAATTATGCATAAAACAATTGTCCATTTTTTAAAAAGCTCTCTTTTTTCTAAAGTTACAATACAGTGAAGCAATGCAGTTAAACTTAACCAGGGCATTAAAGATACGTTTTCAACTGGGTCCCAAAACCAAAAACCACCCCAACCAAGTTCGTAATAGGCCCAAATCGAACCTAGTAGAATTCCGCCAGTCAAAAAAATCCAAGAAAATAAAATCCAAAATTTTATATTTTTAGCCCAATTTTTGTTCACATAATTTGAAATCATTGAAGCTAATGCAGCTGAAAAAATTATCGATGTTCCAACATAACCTAAATATAAAATTGGAGGGTGAATACCTAATGCAGGATCTTGTAATATAGGATTAAGTCCCAATCCTTCTTTTTGAACTGGAAAAATTTCGTTAAAAGGATTTGATGTCTTTAAAACAAAGAGGAAAAAACCAATTACTATAATCTGGTGAAATAATGTAGTTAACAGTCTGTAATTGTTTGGTTCGTTTTTAGATTTAAAAATAAATCCTAATAACACTCCAGTTAGAACCAATAACCATAAAAGTAAACTGCCTTCATGATTTCCCCAGGTCCCTGTAATTTTATAAAACAAAGGTTTTGTTGTGTGAGAGTTGTTATAGACAGTCTCGTTGCTAAAATCTGAAATTATAAAAGAATAAATTAAAGAGATAAAGGATATAAAAACAAAAAAAAACTGAAAGCCAATTAAACCAGTTGTTTTGTCAGAAATAACCGAGTTGTTTTTTTTTAATTGAATTAAGGAATTAAAAAAAATAAATATTGATGCCAACAAACCAAAAATTAATGAAAAATATCCTAATTGTGAAATAATCAATTTATTCTCCTAAAGATTTTTTAACTTCCGGTGGCATATAATTTTCGTCGTGCTTGGCCAGAATTTTGTCAGCTACCAAAAATTTTTTATCATTAAGAAATCCCTCTGCGACAACTCCTTTTTCTTCCTCAAACAAATTTGGAACTGTCCCAGAAAAAGTTACATATAACTCATTTTTAAAATCAGTGATAATGAAGTTGATTTTGTTATTGTTCATCATAACTGAGTTTTTTTTTACCATACCCCCGACCCTAATTTTCTTGTTTGAAATTTCTGACAAAAGATTTATTTCACTAGGAGATTTGAAATATACGACATTATCTTTTAAAACTTTAAGAACTGTGAACGTTGTGAGTGCTATTAATGTTAAAAATACTATAGTGAATATAAATCTTAACTTAACTTTTTTGCTGTACATTAATTAAAATTAGATTTTTTGTGCAGCGTTACTTGAAACTAATACCTGGTTAGTTCTTTGTTTGTAGGCCTCTGTGTATTTAATTTTTTCTAAATGATTAAATTTCAATTCGAATTTTTTGTTTTCTTTTATTAATTGTCGATTGATTATTACATACAGCATTAAAAAGTTTATTAGCGTAAATGCAAAAGCTGACCATACAAATAATCCGTAACCGTTCATTAATAATAAGTTAATCACAATCTATCTAATCCTTTAGTCTTTATCTTTATCAATTCTATATTATATTTCATTAAAAAAATTAATACTGAGAATAGTGCAAATGCCGCAGTCATTAGCAATAATGGCGTCAGCATCGAAGAATGAATTGTAGTTTCGGAAAGAATTTTGACTGAAGACGGTTGGTGAAGGCTCGCCCACCAATCTACAGAAAATTTGATTATAGGTACATTCACAAAACCAGCGATGGCCACTAAACTCGAAATTTTGGCAGCTTTATCATTTTCAAATAATCTCCATGATGAAATGTAAAGGATATAAAATAAAAATAGCACTAACATTGAAGTAATTCTAGGATCCCAAGCCCACCACGTTCCCCATGTTGGTTTACCCCAAATAGAACCTGTCACTAAAGCAATAAGATTAAAAACTAAACCTGATGGTGCGAAACTTTTTGCAATGATTACAAAATTTTTATTTTTAAAAATAAAAATACCTAACGATAGGAAAGCTATGAATGAAAATATTCCTAAAGAAATCCATGCTGCTGGAACATGGACGTACATAATTCTCACCGCATCACTTTGGATATAATCCTCTGGTGATAATAATAAAGACTCAAAAAGACCAAGCGTAAGGAATATTAAGAAAAGAGAAAATACAATTATTCTTGTTAATCTTGAAAGTGAAATTATCTTTAGTATTTCAAAAATTTTGTTCATCATTTGTGTAATTGAAAAGATTTTATTATAAAGAAATTAACTGATCAAGAACGTTGAGGGAGATAATGTTGGGAAATATTTAACATCCTTGATCAGTAAATTAAAAATAGACTTAAGGTATGTCTAAGATTTGAGAGAATTGTGTTTAAATGATGACCCAACTAATTAATTTGACTGTTTGAAGTATGAAGAGCCCTTTTTTCCAGAAAATATCTCATTAATTAATGGATGTTTAATTGGTTCTTTTGAATCGTCTTTCAGAAGATTTTGTTCAGAAACGTATGCTTCATAAGTTACATCTTCATTTTCAGCTAACAAGTGATAAAATGGTTGGTCTTTTCTAGGTCGTACATTTTTTGGTATAGACTCATACCATTCTTCAGAATTATTAAACTCAAAGTCTACATCGTAAATAACACCTCTGAAATCAAAGTGTTTGTGCTTTACAACGTCACCGATTGAAAATTTTGCTTTTTGAACACTCATGCTAAATAATATGGGTATTTGAGATAAAAAATCAATAAAAAAATTATTAAAAGTTTATAAATCTGATAATATTAAGTTGTGAATAAGTCGCTAATAAAATTTTTAACTGACTTTGGTCCATTAATAATTTTCTTTTACTTCTACTATAATTCTGGAAAAGATCTTCAGGTAGCTATACCTCCTCTTATAATTGCGACAATAATTTCTATTTTGATTGTTTGGTTTTTTGAAAAAAAAATTCCTATGGTGCCTCTTGTGGGAGGTATTCTTATAACTCTTTTTGGAGGATTAACTATCTACTTTAACAACCCAATTTTTATTTACATGAAGCCAACAATAATTAATGTTTTATTTGGTTTATCACTTTTTTTTGGAAAATATTTTACCAAAGAACCTCTTTTAAAATTAATTTTGGGAAAATCATTACCTTTGAGTGATGAAGGATGGAATATTTTAAATTTTAGATGGATATGGTTATTTTTTGGGTTAGCTATTTTAAATGAAATTATATGGCGAACACAAACTGAAGAATTTTGGGTAAACTTTAAAGTTTGGGGTATGCTACCGATTACTTTAATCTTTACAGGTTTCCAAATTCCGTTAATTAAAAAGTACTCACAAAATGAATAGAAATTTAAAATTAGTTATTAATAACTCGATAAAAAAATACGAAGAGAAATTCTTTTTCGAAAAAAATGAACTTAAAATTATTTTAGATTTATACGCAAAAATGGTTTCAAACGGTTCATGGAAAGATTATGGTCTTAATATTTCAAACAAACAAGTGAGTTTTAGTGTTTTTAAAAATGCTGCTGAAAACGCAATTTATAATATTTGTAAAAATTTCAAACCAAACAGTAAAAACTTAAAATACTGTATTACTGATAGCAGGGGCCGTATATTAAAAAATTCACACGAACTTGAAAATTTAATTAATAAAATAAATTGGAAAAAACTTTAATTATCTTCTTTGACCAAAAAGTCTTAGAAGCATGATGAATAGATTTATAAAGTCTAAGTAAAGTGTTAATGCACCCATTATTGCTTTTTTGCCAGATATTTCGACAGTATCTGAAGCTGAATACATGTTTTTGATTTTTTGTGTATCATATGCAGTCAAACCAACAAAAATTAAAACACCTAAAATTGAAATTACAAAATACATCATTGCAGATTTTAGAAAAATATTTACTAAAGAAGCAATTATAATTCCTATCAAGCCCATCATTAAAAATGAACCAAACTTAGTTAAATCTCTTTTAGTTGTGTAACCATAAATACTCATGGCTCCAAAAGTTGCTGATGTAATAAAAAATACTCTAGCAACACTTACTCCTGTGTAAACTAAAAGTATCCATGATAATGATAATCCCATTAAGGAAGCAAAGATCCAAAAAACTGTTTGTGCTTTAGCTGCTGACATTTTGTTAATACCAAAACTCATATAAAAAACTATTGCTAAAGGTGCTAGCATAATTACCCATTTTAAACCTGAAAAGAAAATTGCGTTACCGAAACTTGTAAATGAAGCGATCGTTCCTACAGAATCTGTAACTACAGACATTTTAAATGAAATTAATGAAATAATTCCAGTTAAAAGCACTCCAGTTGCCATGTAGTTATACACTTTCAACATGTAAGCTCTTAAACCGGCATCCCAAACAGCAGTTTTTGCAGATGTCGCTTGGAAGATATTTTGTCTGTTAAAATCCATGATTAGAATATATTAATTTTACAAAAATTTTCAATGGTCTAAAGGTACCAAAATATTATATTTTTATGAATTATAAGAAACTAGGTAGCACAGACGTCGATGTGAGTACAATTTGTCTCGGAACCATGACTTGGGGGGAGCAAAACTCAAAGGCAGATGGTTTTGAGCAAATGGATTATGCAATCGATAATGGAGTAAATTTTTGGGACACAGCAGAAATCTATGCAATACCAATGCGAGAAGAAACTTATGGTGAGACTGAAAACATCATAGGTGAATGGTTCAAAAAATCAAAAAAGAGAGACAAAATCATTTTAGCTACAAAAGTCTCAGGTCCTACTAGTAAAGAATACATAAGAGGTGGTGGATGCAGTTATGATAAAAAAAGTATGTCTGAGGCATTAGAGAAAAGTTTAAAAAGAATGCAAACTGATTATATCGATTTATATCAATTACATTGGCCTGAAAGGAATACTAATTTTTTTGGTAAGCAAGGATACGAACATGATTCAAATGAAAAAAATTGGATTGCTTTTGAGGAGATTTTAGAAAATTTAAAAAAATTTGTAGATGCAGGTAAAATTCGATATGTTGGACTTTCAAACGAAACTGCGTGGGGTTTAGCAAAATGCCTCGAGCTCTCAAAATTAAAAAATTTACCCAAAATGATGGCCGTTCAAAATCCTTACAACTTACTCAATAGGACTTATGAAGTTGGTCTTGCCGAAATCTCGGTTAGAGAACAAAGTGGTTTGTTGGCTTATTCTCCCTTAGCTTTTGGTTACCTAACAGGAAAATATCGAAATAATAATATGCCAAAAGGTTCAAGAATAGATCTTTTTAAAGATTTCACTCGCTACAATAATGAAAATAGCATTAAAGCTATTGAGGAATATTACAAAATTTCTCAAAAATTTAATTTGGATTTTGCTCAAATGTCTATAAAATTTTGTGAAATACAGTCTTTTGTTACAAGTGTAATAATTGGTGCTACGACTATGCAACAGTTGAAAACAAATGTAGAAAGTGTAAATGTAAAATTGAATAATGAGATTATTAATGAAATTAACGAAGTTCAAAAAAAATATCCAAATCCATGTCCCTAATAAATAAAGTTACAGTATTATTATTCTGTTTTTTAATTGTCTCTGAAGCCTCAGCCCAGGAAATAAAAAAAGTTGGTAAATTTAAAGACTGGGAAACAATAGTAGTTACTGATGGAGCAAAGAAACTATGTTTTGCTCAATCAAAACCAGTTTTACAATCACCAAAAAAAAATCCAAGAGAGGCAAGATTATTTATTAGTTTTAGACCAGCTGATAAAATTAAAGATGAAGTTAGTATTACATCTGGTTATCAATATAATACTCAAAATTCAATTACAGCTAAATCTGGAAAAAATAAAATTAAATTTGATGTCAAAAAAGAAAACTTTGCTTGGATAGGCGACACAGGTTTAGAGAGAAAAATGGTTAATGTTATGAAAAAAGGATCAAGAATTATGATCACAGGCTATAATCAATCTGGATCTCAAACAATTGATCACTATTCTTTAATGGGTTTCACAAAGGCTTACAATACTGCAAAAAAAAGTTGCGCTTAATATCTTAAATGAAAAAAAACAAAAAAATTGTTTTAGCCTACTCGGGCGGGCTTGATACATCCATAATTCTAAAGTGGTTACAAGAAAATTACGATAGCGAAGTAATTGCCTATACTGCAGACATCGGTCAACAAATGGACCGAAAGAAAATTATCAAAAACGCAAAAAAACTTGGCGTTAAAAAAATAATAATTAATAATTTGAAAAATACTTTCGTTAAAGAATATGTTTTTCCAATGATTAGAGGTCACGCAATTTATGAAGGAGTTTATCTTCTTGGAACATCAATTGCTCGTCCTTTAATTGCAAAAGACCAAATTAAAGTTGCTAAAAAGTTTAAAGCCTTTGCTGTTTCGCATGGGTCAACTGGAAAAGGTAATGACCAAGTTAGATTTGAACTTGGATATCATTACTTTGGCTCAAAAATAAAAGTTATTGCTCCTTGGAGAATTTGGAAATTAAAATCAAGAACTGATTTAATTAGTTATGCCAAAAAACATAACATTCCGATTCCAAAAGATAAAAAAGGTGCACCACCTTTTTCAGTAGACGACAATTTATTTCATACATCTACTGAAGGTAAAGTTTTAGAAAATCCAAAAAATTCAGCTCCTGAATTTATTTTTCAAAGAACAACTTCACCTGAAAAGGCACCTAATAAACCCACTTATGTTTCCATTGGTTTCAAAAACAGTGATCCAGTTAGTATTAATGGAAAAAAATTAAATCCAGGAAAACTTTTAGAAAAATTAAATCAAATCGGTGGAAAAAATGGAGTTGGAAGAGTTGATTTAGTTGAAAATAGATTTATCGGAATAAAATCAAGAGGTGTTTATGAAACGCCAGGCGGGACATTACTTTTAATCGCTCATAGAGCAATGGAGTCTGTGACACTAGATAAAGATACTATGCATAAAAAAGACTCTATTATGCCAAGGTATGCAGAATTAATTTATAACGGTTATTGGTTCTCAAAAGAAAGATTTAAATTACAAAAAATAATAGATCTAAAAAAGAATAAGGTAAATGGAAGTGTTAAGCTTAAACTATATAAAGGGAATGTTACAATTCAATCGAGAATGACAAAAAGCAGTGCTTACTCAATGAAAAAAGTTTCTTTTGAAGAAAATAAAACTTTTAACAAATCCAATGTTGAAAGATTTATAAATTTCCATAAAAAAAAATTAAAGTAAAAGTATGAATTTTGAAGCATCCAGAGCGAAAGCTATTGATAAATTAAATAATTTTATAGAAAAAAATCTTTCGGATTATTCAAGGTTGAGAAACTTTGATTTTGGACCTGATAAAAGAGATAACGTTTCGTGCTTATCGCCCTATGTTACTCATGGGGTTCTTAATGAAATTGAAATTATTAAAAAATCGTTAGCGAAGTTTTCCTTTTCAAAAAATGAAAAGTTTATACAGGAGGTCCTTTGGAGAACTTATTGGAAAGGTTGGCTTGAATTAAGACCAAATGTATGGACCGATTATTTGGTAAGCTTAAACAGTATAAGAGAAAAATTTAAAGATAATAAAGAATACTTAAATGCGATAGAAGGAAATACTAACATCGAATGCTTTAATGAATGGGTAAAAGAACTAAAAGAAAAAAATTATCTTCATAATCATACGAGAATGTGGTTTGCAAGTATCTGGATATTCACATTAGATTTACCTTGGCAACTAGGTGCAGAATTTTTTATGCAACATCTTTATGATGGTGATGCTGCATCTAATACTCTTGGATGGAGATGGGTTGCTGGAGTACAAACTAAAGGAAAACATTATTTAGCAAGTGAATGGAATATTAAAAAATTTACTAATAATAGATTTAACAATATTAAATTAAATGAAAACGCAACACCAAAAGTTTCTGAAAAAACATACTCAATTGTAAAACAAAATTTTGCTAATTCTCAAGATATTGATCAAAATAATTTATTAGTTTTTGAAAATAACTTATCTTTTGAAACAACCGATTTTAAAGATTTTAAATTTAAAAAGATTTACTTGATATCAAACAAAAATGAAAACAGATCCATTAAACTAAGTGAGAAAGTAATTGAATTTAAGTCTCATTTAATTAAAGACCAAGAACAAAGAATAAAAAATCAGTCAATTGAATGTGAGATTAAAGATATAAGTGAGGTCAAAAATATAGGTGAAAGTATTGTTTGTTTATATCCCACTGTTGGTGAAAATTTGGATTATCTAAATTCAAATAACATTAAACTTAATTTTTTATACAGAAAATTAGATCAGTTTTCTTGGCAATATTGTAATAAAGGTTTTTTTAATTTTAAAAATTATATCCCAAAAATAATTACAATGTTTACTTAGACGAACATCTTTTTGAGCAATATTTAACTTTATCCCAATTTAATCTCCATTTTTTTCTCCATTTAAATGGTCTTTGACAAACTGGACAAATTTTAGTTGGAAGGTTTTGTTTCTTCATTAAGTTGATGTTTGTTTTTCAAAAAAAGAAAGTAAGCAACAAATTCATAAAGGTAATGAAATAATATAAATAAGGGTTTGAAACTAAATATTTTTGCTAAAAAATTGTATTTTGGAATTTTAGACCAAATAATTATAAATGCTTTTGCACCACCTATAACTTTTCCATTTTCAATGACATGTAATCTTCTTAATAATTCCGCTGATGATTTTGAAGTTAGATTTATTGCATCTTGATTGTTTGTAATATCAACCCATTCCATATTATCATCTGCGTGTTTTTTATAATGGTCAATTTCCATTTTGCAAATATTGCATGAATTGTTAAAAAAAACCTTTATCTTCATTAAAATTTATCTCTAATAAAATACTTATAAAATTTATAAGGAGTAGCATAAATAGGTTTTGACGCCACATCATCAACCATAACAACTTTAGGGTTCCAGCTAAACGCAAAGAAGAAAAAAACTATTATAAAAATTTTTTTGGGCACTTTCGAAATATAATTTGCTTGAACATTTTGTTTGGAAAGTTCAATAAAATTTTCTTTTATTAAATATAAAAATGCTAGTAAGTAAAAGGTATAGCTTATATGCACTACTCTCGCCCAATCATACATAACTAAATATAAAATTGTACTTGGTAAAAATGCTAAAAAAAAGGGAAAAAAAAGATTTTTGAATTTTGAGATAAACAATACCTGTTTATTATTATTAACTCTCGAAAAAATGGAGAGCAAATAAAGTGGAAAAAATCCAACTATAATTATAATTAAATATCTTATAGCATAAATTAATTTAAATTTTTCTAAAAACATTCTAAAAAGCTCAGAAAAAGAGTTTGCGGATTGTTGTCCCACGAAACCACATGACATATAACATGACTCACCAAATTCTTTTTTAAGAAAATCTCGCATTACATTATAATTTTCTACTGGAAAAGGATTAAGATAAATCTGTATTGCTATTAAAATTGATATTAAAAAACTTAATAAAATATAGTAAAATTTCTTATCTAAATTCTTTATTTCAAAAACAAATAGATCAACTAAAAAAATAAAACTGAAAAACAGAAATACGGGTTCCCATATTAAAACACTTATTGGGAATAATATTAGTTTATAAATAAATTGAACTTTAAAACTTTTTATATCAAATAATAAGTAAGATAAAAAAATCATAAAAATTATTAACTCTTTTCGTCCCAAAACTTCTATTTCTGCAACAGGATATAAAATAAAAATTGGGGAAAAAATCGCTAGAACTATTAATCTATTTTTAAATAAATCTTTACAAAATAAATAAACTAAAAAATAATAGCTTATGAAAAAAAATAATTGAAAAATTAAAATCGAATCTCTTAATTTTAACGACGCCATAGTAGAAAAATTTGTTATTAATTCCCCGATTAATCCCCTTCGAACAAAACCTCCTTCATAGTTTATAAGCCAATCTGAAAGACTAGAATCGTTTCCAACATTATGTTTTGAATAAAGAAAAAATGCTCCAAAAAAAATGAGTGTATAGACATAAATTTGAAAATAACCTGACCAACTTTTTTTTAAATTCTCACTCATCTTAATTTATTAAGAGATCAATCTTTACTCTCAATAGTCCTATAAAATTAATTAGTGCAATTTTTGGAAGTCTCCAAACATGAAAGATTTGAGTATCACCATATTTTCTTTTTTTATGTTTAATTCCTATTTCTAATATTTTGTAACCCTTGTAAATTGCTCGTGCATTGTATTCCCAAAAAAAACCCTCTGGCATAGATGGAGTAAAATTTTGAAGAGATTTGTAAACATCCTTACGTATTAAAGAAAAAGCAAAACTTGGGTCCTTTAATTTAACTTTAAAAAAAAAACCATAAACTAATCTAGCGAAATCTGAAAAAAATTTCCTATATAAGAAATCTTTTCTTTCAATTCTATATCCAACAACTACATCGGCTTTTTTTCTTGCATTCCAGAACTTAAAAATTTGTCTTGGATCACATTGACCATCGGAGTCCATTATTAACAAATAATCAGCTGTAGCTTTTTTGATTCCTGACATTACTGCTGTCGAGTAACCTTGTTTTTCTCTTTTAGATAAAATGTGAACTTTAAATTTTTTTTTCAATCTTTTTAAAATTTCTAAAGTATTATCGGAACTTCCATCTTCACAAATCAAAAAAGAAAACTTAATTTTTTTTTTTAAAATGTTATTGACTTTTGTTATGTGATTTTTAATATTTTTGCCCTCATTATGAGCAGGCATTAAAATTTGCAAAGAATTAGGCATTTTTAGTTTTTGTACACTATTATGATTTTAAAAAGTATTTTTTTTAATGAAATTGTCTGCCTCTTTTAAGATCAGTTTCTTTCTAACTGGGTTCATTTTATCATAAATTCTTACCATCATTGATAATCGAGGATTTTTTAAAAAGAATTTTCTATTTTTATTGATAAATCTCCAATAAAGACCGTCCATAATATTGCACCAATCTCCTTTTTTAAAATCCATCATTTTTAAAAAATAACTTGAGCCACAAATATATGGTTTAGTTGCAAATATTCCACCATCGCTGAACAGCCCCATACCGTAAACATTTGGAGACATTACCCAATCAGACGAATCAACAAACATTTCCATAAACCATCTATAAACATAAATTGGTTTAATCTCACAAAGATTCATTATGTTAGATAAAATCATTAGTCTTTCTATGTGGTGAGACCAACCATGATCGTTAGCATTTTTAATTGCATAGTCCAACGGTGGTAAACCAGTGTTTCCATCATACCATGAAGTTTTCATCTTTCTGAAATGCTTAAAGAAGTTTCCATTTTCCAATTTCGAGTCGAAATTTTGATAAATTCCTCTCATAAATTCACGCCAGCCAATTACCTGTCTAATATAACCTTCCAAAGAATTAATTCTTATTTTTTTCTTTTTGTGACTAGATAAAATTCTTTCTAATACTATTTCAGGTGTAATTATTCCTAGATTTAAATATGGACTAAGCGCACTATGGAATAATATATTATTACTTTGATCAACAGCATCTTCGAAGTCTCCAAATAAATTTGATTTTTCTTTAATGAAAAAATCTAATAGTCTCATCACATCTTTGAATTCTGTTGCAAACCAGAAACTTTTTGTTGAACCAGGATGATTCGAAAAATTTTTTTCAATTACCGCTTTCAGATTTTTTGTGTGAGAAGTTTCATTTATTTTTGGAAAGGTTGGTATTTTAATACCTTTGGGAAGTTTTTTTCTATTATCTTCATCAAAACTCCATTTGCCCCCAACTGGATCTTCACCATTCATTAAAACATTCATTTTTTTTCTTGTTTCTTTATAAAATACTGCCATGAATGGCTTTTTTGATTTAGATAAATATTTTTTAAAATCATCCCTTGAATTCAAAAACATTGGGGTTTTAACTAAATTAAATTTTATTTTATTTTTTTTAATAAAATCCAAAATTTTTTTCTCAAAAGGTTTATCCTCAATTTCAAAAAAAGAAATTTCTTTTATCTTATTTTTTTTAATAACTTTTTGTAATTTTGTTATATAGTCATTTTTGAAATCTGAGTTGTCAATTTTAGAGTAGATTACTTTAAACAATTTACCAATTGTATGATCAGTAAAAAATTCTGAGACAAATCCAATTTTAATTCTTTCGCCCAATTTTTGATTTATTAAAACTTTGTGATTGAGAGGTTCATAAATTTTTTTAAGAGCTTTAACCATCTTTTTATTTATTTCTAAATTATCTTTATCAGTGTAGGTAATTTCAAATAATGGTGGGGATATTATTTGATCATTATCATAATTTAAATTTTTATTAGAGCTTATAATTTCATCTAAACCCTGATTAATTTTTTTCCTGTAAATATCAATCTCTTCCTTGTTTTTAGCGACCAAAGGAGAAAGCAATTTTTTTTGTAATTCCCATTTTTCATTTATCAAATTATTTTTTAATCCCTCATTAATTATTTCTACCATCTCTACAATTTTATCTTGATTTTTTAAAACACTTGCGAGAAATTGATAAGCAAATGGTTCATCAGGTTTGATTTTTAAAATCTTTTTAATACATTCTTCTGCTTTTTGAAAATTTCCAGAAAAAGCATAGGAGTGGCTTAAATTACGGAGTATGGACAAATTATCAGGATAGTCTTTTAAAAGTTTTTCAAATAATTGAGAGGATTTTCCAAATTCTTTTTTTTGAAGATGACTATATGCTCTTTTAAAAAGCTCATCTGCTAAATATTTATTCACAATTCAAGAAGAATATATCATTTTATCAAAAATGGTATTTTAATAATCAATGATCAAGTCAATTTTGATCTTCCACCATCAACGCCAATTATTTGACCTGTTATCCAAGAACTTTCATCAGTTAATAAAAACTTTGCCATAGCCGCTGCATCTTTACCTTCACCTATCCTTTTCATGGGGTGTGCTTTAGCTATACCTTCAGCAATTAATTTATTCTTAAGCATTGGTTCAGCAATTTTTGAATTAGTCAAACTAGGTGCTATACAATTTACTCTGATGTTTGGAGCAAATTCGGCTGCTAAAGAAACAGTCAATCCTTCCAAAGCTCCTTTTACAGAAGCGATAATGCTGTGGTTTGTAAATCCTCTTCTGACTGCAACAGTTGAAAAAATTACAACAGAGCCTTTATTCTTTTTTAAACTTTCTTGAAAGTTTTTAATTGTTTCTACAATTGGGTAAAAATTTAAATCAAAACATTTTTGGAAGTCATCTTTTTTTACCATTCTTAATGGCTTTAGGTCTATAGAGCCTACACAGTATGCAATTCCTTTTATTTCATCATTAGCAAACTCGTTTTTTAAGTTTTCAATTTTTGCATTGTCAAGAACATCCACTACAGAATATTTGAAACCAGTTTCAGATGAAATGTTTTTTAAACTTTCTTCATTTCTTCCAATAAGTTGAACATCTTCATTATTTTGGGCCATCATTTTAGATAAATTTGAGCCGATAGAACCTGTCGCACCAAAAATTAAATATTTTCCTGACATATCTTATAATAGTATTTATAAATAAATTATGAAATTGTTTATTACACTTGGAAAT
>CACOXX010000006.1 GCA_902631265.1 uncultured Pelagibacteraceae bacterium
TTATTTTGATCAGTAATATTCTTCTTTAAAAATTGCGTATGTTTTTTAATGTTTTTATCAAATTTATCCTCCCAAAAACTTAAAATTTTATTAGATACATTGTTCAATTTGATATTTAGAAAATTTTTTAAAAGATATAATTCGAATGCTTCTGAGACATTTACATCTTCCCTTTTTTTAATATTACTTCCATTTTTTTTTAAAATTTTATTATTATAATTTTCGTTGATGTTTTTTTTAATACCATCTAGCATATCAGAACCTAACAACTCGCACCTTATTTTTTCTGAAACTTCATAGAATGTTTTGTATGATTGATTTTTTGGAAAATTTTTATTAAAAATATTTTTATCTGAAAACTTTTTTTTCAATGCATTAGAGTCAGTTAAGGCACGAAATTTTATGTAATCTTCTCTAGAATATAAATTTGAAATTTTATAATCCTCCATGTCTTTTGGATTTTCTTTTTTACTTAAATTATGTAATTCTTCTGAAATAACTTTATATGTTGAGTCTAATGCTTGTTTAAATCTCTCTTTAAAGAATTCCTCTTTTTTAGTCATTTGGTTGATTATTAATAACCGCTTCTGGCAAATCTTCACCAAAACATCTTTGATAATATTCAGCAATAATATTTTTCTCTACTTCATCACATTTATTCAAAAAAGTTACTCTAAATGAATACCCGAGATCCTTGAATATAAGGTTATTTTCAGCCCAATGCATGACCGTTCGTGGACTCATTACTGTTGAAATGTCACCAGATACAAACCCCTTTCTAGTGAGGGAGGCGACTTTAATCATGTTGGCAATTTCTTCTTTACCTTTTGAATTATTATAAGATTTATTCTTAGCAAGAATTATTTCCATCTCTCTTTCCAAACTTAAATAATTAAGGGATGTAACTATGTTCCATCTATCCATTTGACCTTGGTTTATTTGCTGTGTACCGTGATATAGTCCGGTAGTATCACCTAGACCAACTGTATTTGAAGTTGCAAATAACCTAAAGTATTTATGTTGTTTTAAAACTTTATTTTTATCAAGAAGAGTAAAATTACCCTCTGCCTCTAAAACTCTTTGAATTACAAACATAACGTCAGGTCTACCAGCATCGTACTCATCGAAAACTAATGCTATAGGATTTTGTATAGACCAAGGTAAAATACCCTCTTGGAATTCCGTTATTTGCTTTCCATCTTTTATTGTAATCGCATCTTTTCCAATCAAATCAATTCTACTTATATGACTGTCCAAATTCACTCTTATACATGGCCAGTTTAATCTTGCTGCGACTTGTTCAATGTGAGTAGATTTTCCTGTACCATGATACCCTTGAACCAATACCCTCTTATTGAAAGAGAAACCGGACAATATTGCGAGAGTAGTATCTTTATCAAATTTATAGTTTTTATCTATTTCTGGAACATATTCATTTTTTTTTGAGAATGCATCTACCTCAAGATTTGAATCAATTCCAAAAGTTTGCTTAACGGAAATTTTTATGTCTGGTACCGTATTTATGTTTTCATTCATTTTTTATAAGACCTTTTTAATTGTGTATAAGCCAATGTAATAATTTTCAATTTTTCTTCGAATTTTTTATTCCCAGAGTTTTTATCAGGGTGAAATCGTTTGACAAGTTTTTTAAATTTATCTCTTATAACAGTCCATTCTGCGCCTATATTTAAACTCAAAATGTTGAAAGCTTTTAAATCATCATCCGAAAAGTTGAATTGTCGCAATTTGGAAGCCCTAATATTGTCGTTATTAATTCCATCCAAACTTTCCTTGAGAGTATTGTTCCATAAAATCTTAAAAAAATTATCTTGCCCACTAAAATTTTGGGTTGGTTTGTGCCAAGTCATATCGGATTTAATAAACTCATTAATTTGATTATCAGTCATATTTGCAAAGTAATTCCAGTTTTTATTAAATTCTTTTATATGCTCCAAACAGAGGTATCTAAAATCTTTGCTATTATCTTTTTCAATTGGAGCCTTGTACTCACCAATTTTATTGCAGTTATTCCAGTCGCATATAATTTTCATTATAGTATTATTATAATACATTTTATGGAAATAAATAAGTTAATTGAAATAGTAAAAGAAAAAATTACAAAAGAGATTATTTTACAAGAAATAAATGTAGAGGACAAATCATTTTTACACAAGGATCATAAGAATAATTCTCCAAACAAATTTCACATCAAAATTACGATTATTTCTGATGAGCTTAAGACTAAAAAAAAAATCGACTCTACAAAGAGAATTTACAAGATTTTAGAAAGTGAATTGAAGAAATATATTCATTCTCTTCAACTATTTATTAATTAATTTTTTTAAAAACAATCTAATCTCATTTTCTTCAAATGATTTGTTTAAGATTGGTTTTGCTAAACTCTTTAGTAGAATTAAATTTATTTTATTACCTTTATTTTTTTTGTCTTGTTTCATATAAAAAATAATTTTTGATATATCTTTTGATTTAAAATATTTGTTTAGATTGATATAATTTAATTTTTTTAAATGTTTGATAATTCGTTCATAATCGTCCTTATTTAAAATATTTTTTTGTCGACCAAATTTTACAGCTGACATAATTCCTAGTAAAACAGCTTCACCATGATTAAGTCCTTTGTTGTAGCCAACTGTTGTCTCATAAGCGTGAGCAAATGTATGACCTAAATTTAGCATTTTTCTAATATTTTTTTCCTTTTCATCTTTCTCAACAACTTCTTTTTTGATTAAACAACTTTTGTAGATTGCATTTTCTAAAAAGTTTTTATTGTGATTTAATATCTTGCTAAAATTTTTTTCTAAAAATTTAAAAAAAGCTTTATTTTTAATTAAAGAATGTTTTAGAATTTCAGCATATCCACAAATCATCTCTTTTTTTGGTAAACTTTTTAAAAAATCTATGTCTGAAACAACTAACGAAGGTTGATAAAAAGATCCTATCATATTTTTTCCTGATAGAGAATTAATTCCCGTTTTACCGCCAATTGAGGAATCAACCTGACTGAGTAAGGTTGTGGGTACATTAATGAAGTTTAGACCTCGTTTAAAAATACTTGAAGCAAATCCACATACATCTCCACAAATACCACCTCCAACAGAAATTAAACAATCGTTTCTACTATAATTTTTTTTTTCAAGAATCTTTACAATAGAGGAAACAGTTTTTAAATTTTTACTTTTTTCGTTGAAAACAATTTTTTTCTCATCTATTCTTTTTTTATTAAATCTACTTACAATAGATCTTATCATTCGCTTTGGTACTTTACTATCGTAAACAAGCAAAAATTTTTGTGAGTTTATTTTTTCATTTGAAATAATTTTTTTTATCTTCGAGCAAAGATTTTTACCAATAATTATTGAATAATCATCTATATTAGTTTTAACTTTTAATTTCATTTTCTTTTACTATTGAGATTATTTTATCTACAATTTCGTTTTTTTTTTGATTCTCACAATCTATTTTAAAATTTGATTTGGCATAGTATTTATTTCTTTCCAACATCATCTTTTCAATTTCTTGGTCGTTTAGTCCCTGAATAAGAGGTCTTTTTGAGGATTTTCTAATCCTTTTGATAATAGTTGAGGGCTTCCAATTCAACCAAAATGACAATGAATTATTTTTAACATTTTTTCTTACTTTTTCATCTAGAAACGAACCTCCCCCCAAAGATAAAACTAATTCTTTTTCTTTAGAATTTAGCATTGATAGAATTGTTTCAACTTCAATCCCTCTAAAATATTTTTCACCCTTAAGTTTAAAAATTTGGCTAATTGTTTGCTTTTCAATTGTCTCAATTTTACTATCTACGTCTATGAATTTCATATTCATTTTTTTTGATAATAATGCACCAATTGTTGACTTTCCCGATCCCATCATGCCTATTAAAACAATTTTTTTTTTTATTTTCATAATTTTCTAAGTTGAAAAAACACAAATATGTCTTAATTTGAATTTAATAAAAAATATATGCAATTTTATAAAAAGACAAGCATTGGGAGTTCCATAAATCCGCTTAAAATCATAATAAAAGTAGTTGTGATTTTGGCAATTATTTTTGTAATTTTAGTACTAGTTAGTAAAATAAATTTCCCTTCACCAAATCAGCTAATTGAAAAAAAAATCCCCCAAGAAAATCTTAAAATTGTTAAATAATTTTTTCATAATTTTTTTAATTTTAATAGCTTTCACTAAATTTGCTTTTAGTAATGAGCCAACGGATATTTGGAGTCTTGAGAAAAAAGAAAATAGTGAAGTAAATGAAGTAATTGAAAATACCCCAAGTGAATTTGAAAGTAAAAAAATCAAAATTAATGCTGGTATTACAGATGACATTAAAGTTTCGGAAGAAAATTTTACTGAAAAAAATAATTTAGTTGTTGGTATATATGACCCAGAAAAATATGGTTTTGAATTAGATATGTGGACTAAATCAGACGGAAAAAAGATATATGAACTAAAAAAAAAAATAAACTCAATGAATCTTTCTAAGGATGCAAGTGAGATTTATAAAAAAATTCTTCTTACCAATACTTTTCCACCAAATAATAATTTGGATAAAAAAAAGTTTTTCGACCTTAAAGCTGAGTGGTTAATTAAAAACGGAGACCTTGATTTAATAATTGATTATGTGACTAAAAATTTAGACATAATATCAAATGAAAACTTGATTAAATTTGTTTTAGACGAATACTTATCAAAGGCAGAAATAAAAGAGGCATGTAGCTTATTTAAAAAATTAAATCAAAATTTTACTGAAAATTATCTAAAGAACTTTTCAATATATTGCTTGATACATGGTAAGCAGAATGATCTTGCCATGATGCGTTTCGATTTAGAAAAGGAGACTGGTTATTCAGATCCTTTTTTTGAGAAAAAATATAATTCATTAATGGGTCTTTCAAAAGATGACAATACTTCGTCAGATAAGAATCTATTAAACTTACATCTTTCATTTAATACAATTAAAGATTTTAAATACATACCAACAAAAAAAACTTCAAAGTTATTTTGGACTTATTTAAGATCTAACAATTTACTAGACAGTACAAGCGATATCGATACTGCTGATGAAGAAAAAATATCGTTATTAGAAAAAGCTACGCACGAGAGAAACTATAATGAGAAAGATTTACTTAATATTTATAAAAAATTTCAATTTTCTGTGGATCAACTTCTTAACATAGATAGGGAAAAAGAGAATTTATCAAACATAAAGGCCAGAGCCTTGATGTATCAAGGTATTTTATTAAATGATGATCCTAACAAGATAACGAAACTTTCTAAAGATTTAAAATCTTCTTTTATTAATGATGGTTTAGAAGATGCCTTTAAAGATGAGTTAAGGTTTATTTTGGAGGGATTTGATGGAAGCGAATTAAGTTCAGATTTGACAGACTTTTATGTTTTTAACTCTAAAGCAGAAAATCCAAATAAAAAGATTAAATACAACAGTAAAATTTTGCATCAATCGAAAATTATAAATTATTTTATACAAGAGAAACCCTCTAAGAAAAAAACTGAAAAAGATCTAAATAATTTTTTGAAAAAAATTAAAAAAAGTAAAAAAAATTATTTAATAACTAAAGATGTAATTGTTATAGAATCTTTAAAGTTTGATGGAATTGAAATTAATGAGGAATATAGTGATCTTTATACAATTAATGAAAATACTATGCCTATAGATATGCAGGTTTTGATTAATGACGGGGAAATTGGTTTAGCAATGTTAAGAATTATAGAAATAATTGGTGAAGATGAACTTAAAAATCTTGGCTCAGAAACTTTATATTTCTTAATAAATGCATTAAATCAAATGGACATAGATCTAATAAGAAATGAAATCCTTTCTGAAATCCTGCCAGTTAGAGTATAAACTTTGTTATGGCGAAAAGAAAAATCATACTGGTTCCAGATGAAATCCTCAGAAAAAAATCTGAAAAAATTGAGAAAATAACTAATAAAGAAAAACAATTAGCTGACGATTTATTTGAAACAATGTACAATAATAATGGCATAGGTCTTGCCGCTGTTCAAGTTGGTGTTTTGAGGAGAATGATTGTAATTGATGTTTCAAAAAAAGATGAAGAAAAAAAACCCTTTTGTTTAATAAATCCAACTATAAAATCTTTTGGTAAAGAAAGGTCCACATATGAAGAAGGATGTTTGTCGATACCCGAAACATTTATTGAGATTGAAAGACCAAAAACCTGTATTGTTGAATACGTTGATATTTCAGGAAATAAACTAAACATGGAATGTGATGGTTTACTATCTACATGTATTCAGCACGAAATTAATCATTTAGATGGAAAGTTGATCATTGATTTTTTGTCAAAGCTGAAAAAAGATATTCTAATAAAAAAATTATCTAAAAACAAAAGTACATCTAGTAGAGTAATTGTATAAATGTCAGATAATATTATTTTTATGGGTACTTCAAAATTTGCTGTGCCTATACTTGAAAAAATAAGTAAGAGTAAACTCAATATTTCCGTTGTTTACACCCAACCGCCAAAAAAATCTAGTAGGGGAATGAAAGTTCAAAAAACCCCAATTCAAGTTAAGTCTGAATTACTTGGCTTACCAATAAGAACACCAAGTAGTCTCAAAAATAATATTGATGAATATAATTTTATAAAAAAGATAAAGCCTAGAATAGTTATAGTAATTTCTTACGGTCAAATTATACCAAAGGAATTTTTGGAACTTTCCGAAAAAGGTTTTTTTAATATACATGCATCTATTTTGCCTAAGTTCAGAGGTGCTGCCCCGATACAAAGAGCAATAATGAGTCAAGACACTGAGACAGGAATTAGCTTTATGAAAATAAATGAACATTTAGATACTGGCCCTATTCTTGAAACTTACAAAATTAAAATTGACTTAAATTTAAATGCAACTGAGCTTGAAAAAAAATTATCTCAATTGGCGGCTGAAAAAATAATTGAAAACATCAATAATATTATTAAAGGGAAAGTGAAGCTCAAAGAACAAGACCATTCAGAGGCAACATATGCTGAAAAAATAGATAAAAGAGAAGGGAAGATAATCTGGAATGATAGTTCCAAAAAAATTATTGGAAAAATAAATGGTTTATACCCTAATCCGGGTGCATACTTCATATTTAATGGAGATCGATATAAAATTTTAAAAGCTGAAATTGGAAATGGATCTGGACATCCTGGTGAAGTTTTAAATGATAAACTTGAGATAGCATGCTCAAATAATAAAAGCATAAAAGTCATTGAAATTCAAAAAGAAGGAAAAAAAATTCAAGAGATAAATGAATTTTTGAATGGTTCAAAAATAAATAAAGGCTGTACTCTTAATGAATAGATATCAAATTCTTATTGAGTATGTAGGAACAAGTTATAGTGGATGGCAAATACAAAAAAAAGGAAAAACAATTCAAGGTAAAATTCAAAAAGTTGTCTCTAAAATTTTAAAAGAAAAAGTAAGTATAATAGGATCAGGTAGAACTGACTCAGGAGTACATGCTTTAGAACAATCAGCTCATTTCGATACAAGTGTAAAAATAAAAGATAATAATAAATTTTTAAAATCAATTAATCATTTTTTATCTAGACACGGCATTAGTATTTTAGAAATAAAAAAAAGGGAACTCACCTTTCACTCTCGATACTCTGCAAAAGCGAGAATATATAGATATATTATTTTAAACCGTAAATCTGGTTCTGTGTTAAAAAATAAAAGGTGTTGGCACATAATAAAAAAACTTAATCTAGAAATGATGAAAAAAGGAGCAAAAAAATTAGTTGGAACAAAAGATTTTTCGACATTTAGATCTTCAAGTTGTTCTGCAAAAACTCCAGTAAGAACAATTAAATCAATAAAATTTTTAACTAAAAAAGACATTATTGAGATTGAGATAAAAGCTCAGTCATTCCTTCAAAATCAAGTAAGATCGATGGTTGGTTGTTTGAAGTATGTTGGTGAGGACAGGTGGAGCATTCAAAAATTTGACAAGATAATTAAATCAAAAAGAAGAATTAATTGTGCACCTCCCGCTCCAGCAGAAGGACTATATTTAACTAGAGTGATTTATTAGTTCTTTTTTTTTCTAATAGCGAATTTTTTATTTATCCTAAACCTTGAACCTGCTCTTACAATATATCCACAACAATTTTTTGCACCACATTTACAAGGGAACTGTTTATAGTCTTTATCAAATCCAAAACCATAGTCGCAAGTAAGTTCTTCTCCTTTTTTAATATCTCTTATTGCTGATACCCAGACCTTAAAACCTTTTCCCTCATAGTCACAATTATTATTACATGAATGATTAATCAAACCTGCAGTGTTCCAATGAAAGTCTCCATCTAGTGTATATCTATTATTAAGTGTAAATAAATAGATTGGTTTATTATTGTCAAATTTTGCTGACTCTTCGACTTCTTTATTAGTAATGATTTTTCCAATATAATTAATTATTTTTGTTCCTTCTTTAATATCTTTTGCTGCATATAAACCTCGCTTGTTGTCTATTCTAGACTTTTTGATTTTATACAGTTTCATTAATTATTTTCTACGAGAGCATTTACATGATGGAATGCACTATCTGCAAGGGCATTAAGGTCGTACCCTCCTTCTAACACTGATATAACTTTTCCATTAGTGAATTCGTTTGTTGCTTTAAGAGTTCTTTTTGTAATCTCATAAAAATCATCAGATTTTAATTCAAACTGCGCTAGAGGATCAGCAATATTTGCATCAAAGCCCATGCTTAGGATCAAAAATTCAGGTTTAAATTCAACTAGTTTATCTAAAACTCTATCCAAAGCATTCATATATTTTTCTGATGTAGTCCCAGCAGGAAGAGGCACATTGAAAATATTATTATGCTTACCTTTTTCTTTTTCGCTTCCAGTGCCTGGATAAAATGGATATTGATGTGTGGATAAGTATAAAACATTTTTATTATCGAAAAAAATATCTTGAGTTCCGTTTCCATGATGGACATCAGGATCGAAAATTGCAATTTTTTTATATTTATACTTTTCCATGAGATAATGAGCGGCAACCGCACAATTATTATATATACAAAAACCCATCGCTTTATCTTTTTCTGCATGGTGACCAGGAGGTCTCACTGCACAAAAAGCATTTCTAAATTTTTTTTGTTCGACACCGTCTATTGCTTTAATTACTGATCCTACTGCGTCTATTGTTGCATCTTCACTTCCAGGCGAAATTATAGTGTCGCCATCTAAAAATTTTAATCCTTGATTAGGAAAACTTTTTTTTACCATACTAATATAATCTTCATTATGCGCTTTTTTTAGTATGCCATGATCAAAAGCGGCTGGCTTATCCCATATTAAATTTTTATTCTTCTTTAGCTTCTCGGTTATCGCTGTAACTCTTTTAGGTTGCTCAGGATGACCATCACCTGTTAAATGATTCACAGAAGTTTTTGAGGATATTATTGCTGTTTTCACGAAAAATAGTTATCTAAAATATTAGCATAAATCTTTGTTAATTTTTTTAGATCATTTAAAGATACTGCCTCATCGCATTGATGCATAGTTCGTCCCACAAGACCAAATTCTAAACATGGAGAAATATTTTTAATAAATCTGGCGTCAGAGGTTCCTCCAGTTGTTGAAAGTTTTGGTTTAATTTTCGTAATTTTTTTTACAACATTTTGTATCATACTTGTTGTGGCATTTTGTTTTGTTAAAAATGCTTCACCAGAAACTTTGTAATCAATTTTAAATTTTGATTTGTTTTTTTTGTTAATTCTACTTAAAATTTTATTAAGTCTTTTTTTGATCGAACTTGACGAGTGCTTATTATTAAATCTTATATTAAAAGTTGCATTAGCAGTCTTTGGAATAACGTTATCGGCATTATTATCAATATTTATTTTTGTAATCTCTAAATTTGAAGGCTGGAAATTTTTAGTTCCCCTATCAAATTTTATATTTTTTAGTTCATTTAAAATTTTTACAAGTATTGTTGAGGGATTATTCGCTCTATGAGGATATGCAACATGTCCTTGCATACCAATTATTTCTATTTTTCCAGTTAAACTTCCTCTTCGACCAATTTTAATCATTTCTCCTAATTTATTTGGATTTGTTGGTTCACCAACCAAACAAAAATTTATTTTTTCTTTTTTCTTTTTTAAATAATCTACGACTTTTTTTGTACCGTTTACCGCATCTCCTTCTTCATCACCTGTTATTAAAAGACTAATTGAACCATTAAAACTTTTATTATTATTCAAAAAAACACTTACAGCTGATACAAAAGCAGCAACTGAGCCTTTCATATCATTTGCACCTCTGCCAATTAAGTGACCTTTTTTGATAGAGGGTTTGAAAGGATTTACCGTCCAGTCTTTAATATTCCCAGGGGGGACAACATCTAAGTGGCCAGCAAAACAAAAATTAGGCCCCTTTTTTCCAAGCCTAGCATACAAATTCTTTACTGGTTGAAAGTTTTTTTCTTTAAAATTTAAAATTTCAGTTTTGAAACCCATTTTCTTAAGTTTTTTTTCTAAAAACCTCATAACACCAGTGTCTTTAGGTGTTATTGATGGGAATTTAATTAGCTCTTTAGCTAATTGTAATTCATTTATTTTTTGCATAATTAGTCTCTTAACAAGTCATTAAGGCTAGTTTTTGATCTAGTCTTCTCATCTACTTGTTTAATTATAACAACACAATATAAATTTGGTCCACCAGGTTTTTTTGATGGCAATGTTCCTGGCACAACAACACTACCCTCTGGTACTTCACCTGTAGTAATTTCACCAGTTTCTCTGTTTACTATTTTAGTCGATTTTCCGATTTGACAACCCATTGAAATGACACTTCCTTTTCTTACAATAACTCCCTCCGCTATCTCACTATTAGCCCCTATAAAAGTTTTTTCTTCTACAATTGTTGGTCTTGAACCATAAGGCTCTAGGATACCGCCTAGTGCTGCGCCGCCCGACAAATGACAGTCATTTCCCAGATAACTTCCTGACCCTAAACGTGCTCCCCCGTCTAGCATCGATCTTTCACCGAGATGCGAACCAATATTCATAAATGAATTTGGCATTATGACAGCGCCACGTCCTACAAAGCAACCATTTCTAACCACTGCATTTGGAATCAACCTGAAACCTGTTTTCTCAAATTCTTTTTCTGTCCATCCTGCTGTTTTTCCTGGCAAGTGTTCAAAATCGTTCCAAGCATTATAAGGTCCACTAATTATTTTTCTTTTATTAACTCTAAAAGAGAGAAGTATCCCTTTTTGAACCCAACCATTAACTTTCCATTCATTACCTTGTTTTTTAACAATAGAAACTTTGCCTTCGTTTAGACCATCAATCATCTCTTTGATTGCTTGATTTAAATTCTTATCTGTTTCGGGTGTTATCTTATCTTTAATTTCCCAAGCATCATTAATTATTTTTTCTAAAGACATAATTTATCTACTTTTTAATAACCTTATTTCTTTAAGAAATAAAGACAGATTTTCAATTTTATGAGAAATATAATCTTTATCAGAGTCAATTTTTCCAAAATGCTCATCATTGATTAACCAAACAGTTGTACAGCCTCTTTCAAAGCCAATACTTAAATTTTTAGCTATATCTTCAATATAAATTGTTTCTTTGGGGTTTATGCCAAATTTTTTAACCATTAAATCAAATGTCTGTGCTTCTGGTTTGGGAACATATCCAGCGTCTTTTATATCGAAAACTTTTTCTTTTCCAAAAAGATCATAAATACCTAATCGAGTTAAAATATTTTGAGCATGTTCTGCGCTACCATTTGTAAAAATAAATTTTTCCATATCTAAGTTCTCTAGCTCATTTCTCATTATTTTGTCTTCTTTCATGAATGAAATATCTATATCATGCACATATTTAAGAAACTCATCTCCAATAACATTATGATGTAACATTAGACCGTTGAGACTAGTATTGTATTTATAAAAATAATTTGTTTGAAGCTCTTTTGCCTTTTTTTCATCTAATCCGAGTTTTTCCTGAATAAAAAGCGTCATTCTTTTTGATACAAGACCAAAGACTTTTTCTAAAGGATAACCATTGTGAGAACCATAGCAAACTCCATCAAGGTCCAAAAGAAGGTACTTCTTTTCTCTTAAATTTTTCATTTTCTTATTAATGTTCCCGATCCTTTATCTGAAAATAATTCAAACAAAACTGAACGAGGTTTACGACCGTCAATTATACCAACTGCAGTTACATCATTTTTAACAGCATCCAGACAAGTATTTATTTTTGGTATCATGCCTTCAGTAATCGTTTTATCCTCTATCATTTCTAATATCTTTGAAGAATTGATTTCCGAAATAAGTTTTTTCTCTCTGTTTAAAACACCTTTTACATTTGTCATTAAAAGGAGCCTTCTTGATTTAAGAGATTTTGCAACTGCTCCAGCCGCATGATCTCCATTAATATTATAGGTTTGTTTATTTTCCCCTAACCCCAAGGGAGAAATAATAGGAATTATATTATTTTTTAATTTTTCAAAAATAGTCTCTGTGTTAATTTTATTAGGAATTCCCACAAAACCAAGTTCTCTTTGTTCAGGAATAATTTCTATAACATTGTCTTTTTTTGTATGTAGTGAGGCTGCCTGGGACCCAATTTTTTTTAGAGAATTTACAATATCTTCATTAAAGTCAATAAGGACTGTCTCAACGACATCTATAATTTTTTCATCAGTAACTCTAAGACCTCTTACAAATTTTGACTCAATATTTTGTTTAGATAGCTCTCTTTTTATTCTTGGCCCTCCTCCGTGGACAACAACTACTTGCAAACCAAGTTTGCTAAGTACACTTAAATCTTTGATAAAATTATCAAAAATTTCTCTATCAATAAATACATTGCCACCATATTTTATAACTATTATTTCATTTTTGTATTTCTCAACATATTTCAAAACTTCTTCGACTGGCGGTCCGTCTGTTGGTAAGATCTTTTTTAAATCCATTATTGAGCGGTTTTCACAGTAGTTCTCTTCATAATGACGTACTGTTGAGCCATTGTAAGAATATTATTAGCCGTCCAATATAAAACCAGTCCCGAAGGGAAAGGTGCAAGTATCACAGTTAAAAAAACTGGAAAAAACATAAAAATTTTCTTTTGTATATCATCTTGTGGGGCTGGATTAAGTTTCTGTTGTGCCCACATTGTTAAGCCCATCAACACTGGAAGCGCTCCTATAGTCATAAAATCTGGAGGTGTCCAGGGTATCAATCCAAATAAATTAAAAATGCTGGTCATGTCCTTCTCTGAAAGATCTTTTATCCATCCAAAGAAAGGCTGGTGTCTCATTTCAATTGTTACAAATAACATTTTATAAATAGCAAAGAAGAACGGTATAGAAATAATTATAGGAACGCAGCCGCTAACAGGATTTACTCCTTCTTTCTTATAAAGTTGCATTATTGCCTGCTGAAGTTTCATCTTATCATCTTTATGTACTTCTTTAAGACGAGCCATTTCTGGTTGCAAAATTTTCATACGACTCATCGATTTAAATGCATAATTATTGAGTGGAAAGAAAACCAATCTTAAACAAACAGTTATTAAAATAATTGCTACTCCGTAATTTCCTGCAAATTTAAAGAAGTAATCATTTAAAAAGAATAAAGGTTTTACAATCCAATAAAACCAACCCCAGTCAATGACAAGGTCAAATTTTGATAATCCTAATTTTTCATTATACTCATCAATTACATCTACTTCTTTTGCAGCAATAACAATGTCAACTTTATTACTAATTTGCTTATTAGGTTGTGCCTCCAAAGCCTCAGTTTCTATGTAACTAATCTTAAATTTTTCACTATACTCAAAGTCTGCTCTAAAGTTTTTGTTCTTCTCAGGTATTAAGCTTGTTACCCAATACTTATCAGTAACACCTAGAAAACCTTTTTCAGCATTTATAGAATATTTTTTATCTATTACATCGTCATAATCTTTTTCCACTAACTGATCATCAAACACACCAAGTGGCCCCTCATGTAAAATAAAAAAATTTACTATATCTTTAGGAATATTTTTTCTGATAATTTGGCTATAGGGATAAAAATTATATATTTTGTTAGTATTATTTTTTATTTTTTGATTAATAGTAAATAAAAATTTATTATCAATGCTAATAATTTTTTCAAAAGTGAGTCCTTGAGCATTTTTCCATATTAATTTGACGTCATTTCCTGGAGAAAGTTTAGCGTTTCCCTCCACTTTCCATTTTGATTTATTATTCGGTAAATCAATATTTTTATTGTTACTAACCCAGCCTGTTTCTAAGTAATATGTATCAGAGGCGTTTCTTGGATTTAGTAGAACTACCTTCTTTGTACCCTCAAGTTTCTCATTGTAATTTTTAAAAAGTAAATCGTCTATAATTGCACCTTTTAAAGAAATTGAACCCTTAACGTTATCGTTTTCAAATATAATTCTTTTATCTTTACTTAGAGCCTCTTTTCTTGAAAGAAGGTTATTGGTTTCAGAATTTTCTATCTCTGGAGCATCTAAATTTTTAACCGAGTCTATTCTTTTTTGCTTTATTTTTTCTCGATCTTCTGGTGAAGGTGAAAAAAATAAGGCCCACAAAACAATTATGGCTGCACTAAGTGATATAGCTGCGATTATATTTTTATTTGAGTCCATCTTTTAATTTTTATTTTTTTTTACTGGTTCAAATCCCTCACCACCACCAAGGAATTTAATAGGATGACAACTTAAAACTCTTTTGGTGCCTTTAAAAAAACCTTTAATCAAACCATACTCCTTTAAAGATTCTATAAAATATTCTGAACACGATGGTAAATATCGGCAGTTATTTCCCAGCAAAGGTGAAATAAAGTACTGATAAAACTTTATTATCTTGATAATAATTTTGGTTAAAATCTTCATTAACTTATTTTTTCAAAACTTTTTTGTAATGCCTCTTTAATTTCATCGTATTTTTCCTCTAAAACACTTTTTTTTGCAAGAACTAAATAAGAAAAGTTAAGATTTAATTTAGCTATTTTAGTTATTGCATATGTCATATTTTTGAGCCTTCTTTTTATCTTATTTCTATCAACAGCTTTACCCATTTTCTTTTTTGCCACAAAACTTATATTGAGACATGTATTTTTTTTATCAGGAATCTTTTTAAAAAAAATTGTGAAATAAGAATTGGAAATTTTTCTTCCATGAAGAAGTTTTTTAAAGTCCTCATTCTTTGAGAGACTTTTGATTTTAATATTCATTAAACAGTAAGTTTTTTTCGACCTTTTTTTCTTCTTCTGGCAAGAAGTTTTTTTCCACCTTTTGTTTTCATTTTTGATCTAAATCCGTGGCGTCTTTTTCTGACGAGTTTACTTGGTTGATAAGTTCTTTTCATAAGATTTAATTTTGTAGTATAAAAAATTTAAGTACTTATAATGTAAAATTTATAATATGCAAACTATGAAAAATGTAAAAATATGGTTAGGTTTAGCCTATATTGTATTCCTGGGATTGTTTTTATACTTCTTGTTAACTTATATTAGTATTGAGGAATTAACTTCATATAGTTTTCTCAAATCAAATAGTGAGTATTTAATTAATTTTAAACAAAATAATATAATATTTACATCTTTTATATTTATTATATTTGGAATTGTCTGGATTTCTTTACTTCAAGGATTTGGGTCTCCACTAGGGTTGATTTGTGGATATATTTTCGGGCCTTACTTTGGAACTTTAATTTTTTCATTAACTTTTGCTTTAGGATCTAGTGTAACCTTTATCGTTGCTAATTATTTTTTTAAAAACTACATCATTGAAAAAATACAAAATAAGTATCAATATCTTAATGATAAAATAAGAAACAATCAGTTTTTAGCGGTTGGCCTTCTTAGATTTCTTGGTGGTATCCCGACACAGATACAAAATTTAATTCCTGTATTATTTGATGTAAAATTAAAAAACTATTTTTTTGGAACCTTACTTGGAGTTATTATTCAAGCATTTATTGTTTGTTCATTAGGATCAGCTTTAGAAAAGAAAATATATGAAAATGATGAATTACCTAAAATATTAGATCTTTTAAAAACTCAAGAAATTTATTTACCAATATCGGCTATAATATTTTTGTTTGTTCTGACGTTTATATTAAGAAAATTTTTCTTCAAAAAGTAATGGTGCCCTCGATGAGAATCTAACTCATGACTGACCCTTACCAAGGGCCTGTTTTAACACTAAAACTACAAGGGCAGATTAATAAAAATAGTGTAAAAAACAATAAAATTCAAATTTTTGACTTAATTTTTTATTTTATTAAGTCTATAATAATTTTTGGTAATTTTATGGGAATTCATTACGATTATAAATCAACAAGAGGCGCGAAAGCCATGGAGAAGCAAGCTAAAAGGGAAAAGAAATTAGCTGAGCGACGAGCTAAAAAACAATCTAAGCAGGGAATAAATAAATCTGAAGATAAGACATTACCAATAGATCAAGTTGTGACTTTGGAAATCCTTACCAATCCTGAGAAAAAATAATCTTTTTTAATGAAATTAAAAAGAAAGCCTTCTAAGCTTGATCTCGAGAAAGCCCTTAGAAAAAATTTAAGAAAAAGAAAAATTCACACAAGAAAAAACCAAAAAAATGATTCTAAACGATAAACAAATTAAGGAACTTGCAGAAAAAGAGGAGATGATAAGTCCATTTGTAAGTGAAAGTGTATCTAAAGGCATTAGTCATGGACTTAACTCATTTGGCTATGACTTAAGATGCGGCTCTGAATTCAAAATTTTTACAAATATTAAAGGAGCTACTGCTGACCCAAAGAATTTTAGTGAGGATAATTTTATAACTATTAAAGGTGAAGACTCTGTTTTAATCCCACCAAATTCTTTTGCATTAGCAAGTAGTCTTGAATATTTCAAAATGCCTAGAAATGTGACTGGATTGGTTACCGCTAAGAGCACTTACGCAAGATGTGGACTTGGTACTCCTCCCACAGTTTTAGAAGCAGGTTGGCATGGAAACTTAGTTTTAGAATTTTCAAATCATACAAGCAATTCTATAAAATTGTATGCAAATAGTGGAGCAGCTCAGATTTTGTTTTTTTCTGGTGATCAACCAGAGGTATCCTATTCTGATAGAAAAGGAAAATATCAAGGTCAAGTTGGTATAACTTTAGCAAAATCAAAATAGTATGAAAAGATTTATAATTACTGGCCCAAGTAAAGCCGTAAATGGAACAGTAGATATAAGTGGTGCAAAAAATTCATGCCTACCTCTTATGGCGGCATCTATTCTTTTTAAAAAAGAAGTAATTTTAAGAAACGTTCCTTTAGTTCAAGATGTTCTCACAATGAGAGATCTTTTAATTTCACTAGGATCTAAAGTAAAAATTTTAGAGAAAAAAAAGATTATGATTATTACAAATAAAAAAGATCATAAATTGACTGTTCCCTATAACTTGGTATCTACAATGCGAGCAGGAGTTCTGACCATGGGTTCTTTACTTGGAAGGTACTCAAAGAAAAAAATAAGAGTTGCTCAAGGAGGAGGTTGCGCATTAGGAATTCGTGATACATCTTGGCATCTTGAAGGTTTTAAAAGTTTAGGTGCAGAACATGTTTTGGAAAAGGGATATGTAAAAATATCTTCCAAGAATGGTTTGGTAGGTAAGAGCTATAAATTTCCAAAAATTACAGTTACAGGCACTTCAAATTTAATTATGTCTTCAGTTTTTGTAAAAGGTTCTCATGTTTTAAGAAATATATCCTTAGAACCTGAGGTAATAGATCTTATAAAATTCCTAAACAATTCAGGCGCAAATATAAGGTTTATTGGTAAAAGATCTTTAAGAATTAAAGGTGTTAAAGAGTTATTAAGTGGTAATCATAAAATTATTGGTGATAGGATAGAAGCATTTAGTTATCTTTGCGTGGGAGCAATTACTAAAGGTAGTGTAAAGGTGGCAAATATAAATCCTAGATTTTTACCTTCAGAATTAAAGGTGTTAAAAAAAATAGGTTTTAAAATTGGTGTTAGTAAAAATTCTATAAAATTAAATACAATAAAAAAATTAAAACCTATAAACGTCAAAACTGGACCATGGCCTGGATTTGCAACGGATTGTTTGCCTATTTTAATACCTGTTTTGACAAGAATTTTCGGGCAAAGTAAAATTAAAGAGACAATTTTTGCAAATAGATTTATGGCTGTACCTGAACTAAATAGAATGGGTGCAGATATAAAAATTAAAAAAAACTTTGCAGTAATTCAAGGAGAAAAAAAATTGAACTCTGCTGATTGTATTTCATCAGATCTTAGAACTACTTTTTCAATAATATTGGGTGCAATTGTAGCAAAGGGATCATCAACAATATCAAGAGTTTATCATGGATTGAGAGGGTACTCAAATCTTCAACTTAAACTAAGAAAACTAGGTATTAAAGTAAAAATGAAAATATAATGGTAAAAAATTTTTTATCCAAAATATTAGCAAGGGATCTCAATGGTTTAAATATAATTTCTACATACTGTGAGGATTCAACCACAAGCGTTTCAGAGATTAAATATCTTAAAAAAAACAAAATATTTTTACTGTCTCTAACTCGAAAATCTCTTAAAGATAACAAAAAAAGCAACATTATAAGTGTTTGTAAATTTGAATTTATAGAAGATGTAGTAGCAAAAAAATATAGATCAAAAAGATGTTAACTTGAAATTAAAGTTGATAGGAATAGATCTAATGAAAATAGATAAACAATATGAAATTAATTTGTTATTTTCAGATAATCGTTTTATAACCCTACGTTCTGAAATTATAGAAGTAACATTGGAGGATTTAAAAAAGAAAAAATAAACTTCGATCAGATTACATTTCAGTAAAAAAAATAATTAAAGATGTAAGGAAAAATGGAGACAAAGCCTTAGTAAAATATGAGAAAAGATTTAATAAAAATAAAACAATTATTTCGACCCCAAAAAAAATTAAAGACTCCATTAAATCCTTAGATCCAAAAGTAAAAAAAGCGATAGATGCAGCTTATAACAGAATTTATAGATTCCATTCACTTCAAAAGTTTAAAGATGTTTCATATATTGATAAATATCAAAATAAAGTGAAATATAAATATGTTCCACTTGAGTCAGTTGCGATCTACGTTCCAGGTTCAAAGGTTTCTTATCCATCCAGTGTTTTAATGTGTACAATTCCTGCAATCGTAGCAGGAGTTAAAAGAATTGTGATGATTAATCCTGGTTACAAGGGAAAGCAAAATGCTGCAGTTTTGTACGCTGCAAGAAAATGCAAAATTAAAGAAATTTATTCAATTGGTGGTCCTTCAGCAATTGCAGCCGCTGCATATGGAACTAAATCAATTAAACCTGTGAATAAAATTGTAGGACCAGGGAATTCGTATGTCGCTTCAGCAAAAAAAGAGGTCTTCGGGGATATAGGTATTGAGGCAATGACGGCTGGACCTTCAGAAGTTTTAGTTGTTTGTGACAATAAATCTAATCCAACATGGTTAGCAAGTGATCTAATTGCTCAAGCTGAACACGATTCTCTTGCACAGTGTATTTTAATTTCAAAAGATAAAAATATTCTAAACAAAACTAAGAATGAAATATTTAAACAACTTAAAGATATTTCAAGAAGCTCAATTGCAAAAAAAAGTTTAATAATGAATGGTATATTAATCTATGAAAAATCTGAAAAAAAAATTGTAGAAATAATTAACAAGGTGGGTCCAGAACACTTAGAACTAAATATAAAAAATTACAAATCTTTAATACCAAAAATTAAGAATGCCGGTTCTATTTGCTTGGGAAAATATGCGGTGATGGCAATGACGGATTATGGAGTACCGGGCACCAATCATGTTCTTCCAACAAATACGACCAGTAAATACTCAAGTGGATTAAGTGTTTCAGAGTTCATTAAAAAAATTTCATACATAAATTTATCAAAAAAGGGTATTGAATCTCTCGGTCCATCAGTTATAACTCTTGCAACTAATGAAGGTTTAGATGGACATGCTAAATCAATTAAAAAAAGATTAGGAGAATTATAAATTTGTCAAAACAAGACTCTTTAGAATTTAAAGGAAAGGTAATAGACCTTTTGCCCAATGCAATGTTTAGGGTCAAATTAGAAAATAATCACATTGTTACAGCGCATACAGCTGGAAAATTAAGAAAAAACAGAATTAGAGTTTTGCAGGGAGACAATGTTACTGTAGAAGTAACTCCATATGATCTTACAAAGGGTCGTATAACATTTAGATTTTAATGGCCTTGTAGCTCAGTAGTAGAGCAGTACCCTGAAAAGGTATGTGTCGTTTGTGCGATTCAAACCAAGGCCACCATCCCCTTGAAACTTTGTCACTCCTCAATTATTTAGTGAATTTATCTTGCATTAACTTTCAAAATCATTTAACAACAACGCAACTAAGTTTACATAAGTTGATTTAGTTAAGTTAACAATAAGAAGAAAGAGTAAAAAGTATGAGTACAAAGTTAAAAGGAAAAGTTAAGTGGTTCAATGGTAAGAAGGGCTACGGCTTTATAGAAAGAGAAGATGGTGAAAAGGACTGTTTCGTACATGCGAGCGCGGTCCGTGATGCCGGGCTTCGATTCCTTAATGAAAATGATCCCGTCGAGTTTGAGATCGAAAATGGTGAAAAAGGACCATCTGCGATTAACATTAGCAAGACAAGTTAATTTTTGTTAATATTTGTTTAGGGATACGTACCACTTAACAATAAGTATATTTATCCCTACTCAAACCCCTTGCATTTTAAGATTTAAGTGTTATCTACTTCACAATGACAAAAAAGTTTAATTTCTCTGTAAACTCAAAAAGACACCACGTTTTCCATGGTAGCTTCACGCTATCAAATTAATCATATAAAAATTTAAATTTAATAATATTTAGTATAAAAGAAAGGATACGCCCGATTGGTGTAGTAGAAGCACACGAACCTGTGGAGTTCGGGGGCCAGTTGCGAATACTGGATCGGGTACCAAATTAAAATGGAAAAAGAAAAAAGATTAATACCGGGCCTTCCTAAAGGATTTCAAGATAGGTGGGGTCAAACTTTATTTTTAAAAAAAGAGTTGTTAAGAATAATTGAGAAAAATTTTATAAAATTTGGATATAGTCCTTTAGAGACTAGTCCGATGCAACTAAGCTCAATAATTGGCAATACATTGTCAGAGGATGAAGAAAACCCAATGTCAGATATCTATGCATATTCTGATGATGGAACCAATGTTTCTCTTAGATATGACTTATCTCAAGGTTTTTTAAACTTTTATAAACAAAACTATATGAATTTACCAAACCCAATAAAAAGATACGAAATTGGCACAGTTTTTAGGAGAGAGAAACCAGGGAGTAATAGATATAAATCTTTCGATCAGTGTGATGTCGACGTAATTGGTAATTTTGATGCTAAACAAGCTAATGCAGATTTATGTTCTATTATTGGAAGTATTTTTACTGAGTTTCTTAAAAAATCAGAATTCGTAATCAATGTAAGTAATAGAAAAATAGTCCAAGGCTTAATGGATCAATTAAAAATTGTTGATCAGAAACAAAAACAGAAAGTTTTACGGGCTATAGATAAACTCGACAAACCTGGGTTTGGTTTAAAAGGTGTTGAAGATTTATTAAAAAAAGAAAGGCGTGATAATAGTGGAGCAATTACCAAGGGTGCAGATTTAAATGATGAACAATCGACTAAAATCATAGAATTTTTAAAAATAAAAGATATTAAGCAACTTAAACAAAAAATTGACAATCCAATTACAAACGAGGGGATTAAAGAAATTGAGGAGTTATTTGAAGTTTTGAGTTATGGAAAATATGCAGATCAGGTAAAATTTAATAGCTCAATTGTTCGTGGGATGGATATGTACACAGGATGTGTAATTGAGACAAATTTGAAATTTGAAGTAAAAAATTCTAAGGGAAAAGTAATAGATCCAGGGGCTGTTTGTAGTGGTGGAGAATATTTAATCTCGAAATTTAAAGGAGATCCTTTTCGAGGAACTGGAATTTCTGTTGGGATAGATAGACTAGTCTTCTGTTTGTCGCAAAGAAATAATATTAAATATGAAGAAAAAAAACCGATATTAGTTTGTATGATAGAGGAGACAAAACAAGAAAACTATTATGAGATATTAAACATTTTGAGGGAGAATAATATTAATTCAGAAATTTATTTAGAACCAAAAAAAAAACTCTCTAAACAACTTGAATTTGCTTCAAAAAGAGGTCTACCATTAGCTATTATTTGTGGTGATAACGAATTTAAAGATAATACCATTACTCTTAAAAATCTCCAAGGTATTAAAGGAGAAAACCAAATTACTATCCCTAGAGAAGATTTAATCAATGAAGTTAAAAAATATATCTAATATTCTAAAATTAAGCGGATTTAAGAATATTGAGCTTGATAGCATTATAGAGTCTAATCAAGTTTTAAAAAGATCTGGTGGAAATTTTAGACAGTATTTATTCTCTTTTTATGATCAAAATTATAAAGAATGGACCTTAATTCCTGATCTCTCATTGGCTAGTGTAAAAAAATACATTGAAAAAAAAACTAATAAAAAAACAAAATGGTCATACATTGGTGAAGCATATCGTAAAAGAGACAAAAGCAATAAATCACCTATTATAAAGCAGTTAGGATACGAAATTTTTGGCTCTTATAACAAAGCCAAAGATGATAATGAAATTGTACAAACATCTTTAAAAATATTTAGAAAATCAAATTTTAAAAGGTGTGAGGTAAATTTAAGCAACATGGAAATATTTCACGTCCTTGTTGATAAACTTTCATTACCACTTAGATGGCGAGAAAAGATTAAAAGACATTTTTCTAGGAAAGAATATTTTGAGGAATTATTAAAAAAACTATCAGATGATAAAGATATAAATCCCAAAATAGTTGAAGCTGATAAGAGATTAGCTGAAAATTTAAAGAAAAAAAATTTGCATAAAACTTACTCAGGACGAAATTTAGCAGATATTTTAAGCAGATTTGATCTGAAAAATTATAGGGATGTGCGTGGCAAGTCTAATAAAAGAGATATAAAAATTATTAGAGAATATTTAAAAATTTCATGCCCAATTGAGAAAGCACCACGGATTTTATCAGATTTTTTTTATAAATATAATATGAATATTTATATTAGTCCTGATTATTTTCCTATTAAAAAAAATAATATTAAAAATGTAAAAGTTTTATTTACCAGTAACATAAATAGAACTTTAGAATACTATACTGGAATGAATTTTAATTTAACAGTAGATGTAAAGAAAAAGAGGCATATTCTTTTGAGCGGAGGGAGATTCGATAAATTAATTAAAGACCTCGGTTATAAAAATATTCCAGCAGTAGGAGCTGCATTAAATTCAGACATTTTATGAGAAAAGAAAAAATAAATATTTTAATACAATCCAAAGGAAGAATGGCGGCTGACGTAGAAAAAATATTCAAAAAAAATAATCTTAAAATTTTAAAAAAAAAAGAAAGGTCTTTAATTGGATATGTTAAAGGCTATCCTAACATAAATATATTATTTATGAACACATCTGAGATATGTGAGGCCTTGGCTAAAAATGTGGGTGATATTGGCATAAGTGGAAAAGATTTATGGAAAGAAAGTGAGCCAAGTGTTCAATCAAAAATTTCTCTTGCTAAAGAATATAGTTTTGGCAAAAGTTCGCTAGTTGTCGCTGTAGATAAATTTTGGTTAGATTGTGTAAACTCTGGAGATCTAGAAGATATTTCTTATGAATTTTATCAAAAAAAAAAAAGATTAATGAGAGTAGCAACTAAATTTAAAAATTTAACTCGTGAGTGGTTTGCTTCTAAAGGTATCACTCAATATGAAATAATAAACTCTAAGGGAGCTACTGAAGGTACGATTGCAGCTGAAATTTCTGACATGTGTACAGATCTAACATCCTCTGGTGAAACATTAAGACAAAACAACCTGAAAATTATTGGAACGATTCTCGAGTCATCTGCTTGCTTGTTCTACTCAAAAAAGTCGTTGAAAAAAAAAGGTGTAAAAAAAATATTAAAATTACTTTCTAAAAATTAAGTCCATAAGGTAAATAATAATTATTCTTATAACATCTAAATTTCTTAGAAAAGCAAAGATAGCCAATAGAAAAATACTTAATAAAAAAATCATTATCAAAAATTCCATTTTATTTTAGTTTTTCCTCAGCTAGACGAATATAATCTGCTGTTCCAGACTTATTATCATCCTTTCGATCATTTAATTCTTTATTGATTATATATTGCGCTTCAATCTTTGAGTTTCCATCTTTTAACAACTTCACAGCTCTATTAATTTTTTTCTTGAAAGCTTGCTTTTTTTCTTTTGAAACGGCTTCTTTGTCTATTCCAAATTTAACACCCACTTTATGAATATTAGGATTTCTAGTGTTACCTATCATGTCTTTCTTTTTTTTTTCCTTTAAATAGATTGTTAATTTATGTCTTTCCTCAAGGGCTTTTTTCGCTTCATTTTTACTTGCGTAATACTGAACACCTTGAAATTTTTTTGGAATATTTGTTTTTGATTTTGGAGGGGGTTTATAAAAAACAATTTTAAATTTTGCATCTTTTGGTGCTTTTTTTTTATTAGGATAATCTACAAAATCAAATTTAGACACCTCTCTGATGATGTTTAAGATTACTTCTTTTCCCATAAACTTTTAAATATCTTAATTTTGTTATTGGTGACATTTTTAAATACCCAAACTTTTCTTTTATGTATAATTTGCTCAAAGTGGATATCAGATTCCTCTAAACATTTTATAAAATGCATTCCTTTTTTTTTTCGCCCAACTCCTCTTTTATCACCCTCATTAATTGGTAAGACTGCTCTTTTTAATAACATGCTAATATACTCTTTTCCCCCTAAACCAGTTTTTTTTCCAAATTCCTCAGTACTTGTATGTTCTGGATCTAATGATGAGTCATTTTTATGTTCGTAGTTTCCTTTACCTATAAAATTATTTTTTTTTATAATCTTTAATTCTTCAATAGATTTTGCAAAAAATTCATGGGGTTTCCCATTTTTTCTTCCTTTCCAGAACCATAGATTTTCTGTTGATTTATAATAAAACCCATCTTTGGTATAAGATTTAAATTCTTTTACTTCATCATTTATTATGAATGCCTTCCTTCTTTGATAGTTCTTCATATACTCTTACTAATTAATTGGTGATAATGTTCAACTCTTTCCAAAGCTTCTTTTTGTAGATCCATAAACTCTTGACCTTCTATCTCAAATTTTTGAAAAATAAGATTTGGTGTACACATTAAAATTACACTTGATTGAATTTTTGTTCCATGAATTTCGTTATGTGCAATCGCATATAGAATACATTGAGTAAAATAATTTCGTATCGAACTATATTCTCGTTTTGCAGGAGAGTTCTTCTGCTTGAAATCACAGATCTGCAATTTATTTTCTTGAGTACTTATAAGAGCATCCATAGTACCTGCATATTTGTATTTTAAGGAATAAACACATTCCTCACTGGCATAGACTTCTTTTACGTAATCATTTAATCCATGTGAAATAATTGTTTCTGCCATTTTTTTTGGTAAATTTACTTCCTCAATAAGTTCACCATTCATTTTACCCATCAACATTTCTGAAAGGTAGCCATGCATAAGTGTGCCACGATTTGAAGACTCTTTTAAAATAATTTCGCTATCTTTATTTTCTCTTTTCCATTTTTCTAAAGCTTCTTTTTCTTCAGTTTTTTTTGTCATGGATATAATATTTGTAACTGAGGGCAATCTCTCCCCATCAACTAAATAATGCCTTGATCCATTATAAATAGACCTAGTAGATTTCGGATAAGTAAATTTATTGTTAATACTCCATTTCATGAGTTATTTGATAGTTTTATCAATTACAATTATACCATTATCTTCTGAGTGTTTGATGACTGGTTTTTTGTTTGAGGAAAATATTCTTAGTATATTTTGATTTTCATTTTCAGATTTTATTAAAACAAAGTATTTAGATCCTGGTTTATGCATTGTTTGTTCTTGAATTTCTATTTCTAACTTTTTTACTTTTAAGATTGCCATTTTATTTTAAAAATTTTTCGTGATCTTTTGCAACAATATCTAAATGTGCGTTTATATTCTCTAATATTTCAAGTTTTTTCGTATCATCTTTATTTTGATCTCTTAAGGTATCAATTCTTTCCATTGCCTCTGGAATAGTTGGAAAAGCCTCTTTATTTGTTGAAAGCAATCTCCTGCTTATAGTTGATCTAACTGTCTTATATTCAGCATCTGTAAAACCGTCTTTACCGTACTTGTCTAATAAAGCCATATCAGACAAATGTTTTATAGGTCCTGTAAACTTTTTGTGAATTTTAAATTGTTCTTCTTGATTACTCCAAACATATCTGTCCATTAATGATTTTTCCTCAGGGGAAGGTTTTAAAGAAAATATCATTTGCTCAGGTTCTAAGGGCGTTTGATCAATGTTATCTTCTTGAAATTTATAACTAATAATTTTGCAAAGTCTTACAGCAATTTTATCTCTATTTTTTCTTATAAATTCAGCTCTACTTTTTAATGTTTGATCACCTAGTTTTGAATATTCATCATTAAAATTTGTAGCAATATTTTTTTCCATAATTAAAGGGTTTTTCTTAGCTTTAATTGTACGATATTTTTTTGGGGGTGAATTTAAAACCTTATCAAGAACTGTATCAGATGTTTCTTGAAAAAATTTTTCCCAATCATGTTTTAAATCAGCAACTAGATAGTAACTTTTATAAATAGGGTGTTCGCATATAAAGCTTGAAACAAAATTTCTTGTGCGACCAAAAAAAGTTTCCGGGTGGCAAAAATAATCTTCATTTTTCATTTTTGTTACAACATCATTTGGATCAGTAAAATTTGTAACTTTTTCAAAGAACTTCGGATGTTTTTTTTTTAATAAAGTAAAAAGCTTGATACAGCCGTGCGTATCTCCGGAGGCTGTATGGCTCGCTTTTCCGATGTCGAAACCATTCATTCTACAGATGCTCGAGAGTTTGTAGATTTTGTTACCCTTTGAATTTAATTCAGTAGCAATCATATTAGGTTGATAAAAATCGAAGTTTTGAACAATTGGAAGTGAATCTAATTTTTTTGCGTTACCAGACCCAAAAATCCATGGCCAAGTAAAAAGATTAGCGAACAGATGCTGAGAAAAAAGCATATAATCAAATTGTTCACCATTATGTGCAACAAATTTAACAGGTCCTTTGGCTATCCAAGATTTAAGTTTGTCATAAGTTTTTTTTGTTAGATCAAAATTAGAATTTTCATATTTGTCAACGTCAAATGGATTCAAGCCGTTGACTAAAAAACTATCAATTTCATAAATTCTTGACTTTCTTAGACGCGCTGTGCAATTAAATTCCTCAATAACATTGAAATTAGAGTCGCAAAGAATAGCACATATATCTAAAATACTAGCAGTCATTCTACCACTATCTGTTTCTGTATCTAGGAAAATATAATTCGTTTTAGACACTTAAGCTATTTCTTTCTTGTCTGTTTCTAAAAATTCTTTTGATAAAAATAAATTTGGTTCTGACATATTATGTTTAAGAAATTCAATATCTTTAAAATTATTTGATCTCCATACAACTTCTCCATAAATCATAGGAAGTAATTCAAAAAAATCTATTTCATCGTCCCTATATTTTTTATTATCTGAAATAATATGGACCACTGTTTTCTTTGGTAATTCAAGAAATTGAAGTCTTCTAATGCTTATCTTACCTTTTAAATTAAGTGCATAAATTCCGTTCTTAAAGGCTACTTCATTAATTTTTTTGTTATGAAATTTAATAATTAAAGCAAGATCTCCAAAATTTATTGTTCCCTGCATATTATCCTCTGTTACATTAAACAAGATAAGATCATCATATTTATTTAAATCTAAATTTCTTTTTACAAAATCTTTTGAGAATAATATTTTTTCATCAGAATTGACTACTGGTAGTCTAAAAGTTTCATTAGGCGCAATAAAATTAGGCATATACTTTTTTCTCAATATTTCTAAATGGGGGTAAAAATTTTTTAAAGACTCAATTAATATTTTTGAATTAACAGATTTTATGGCCTCAGAAACACTCTCTCTCACTATGCCATTTATGTCTTCCTCATCTGTTGGTTCCCAATTTTCGTACTCTTCAAGATATTCCCTTACACCTGGTATCATTTCGTCGATATACTCTTCCAAAAAATTTTTTTCATCGTGAATAAATCGACTATTAGACAGCTTAATTAAAATCGAACAGTGATGTTCAAGACATGGCAATATTAGTTTATTTTTAACATCCAAATTTTCATATTTATTTAAAATTTTGTGAAAGCTATTTTTTTCTATTTTTGTAAAATCCTCCAAGTAAGCATACTTTTTTGATTTACTACGACTATTATCGGGAAGTGGTTTATGACTAGCGATGGCATTCAAAAAAAAATATGAAAAGCTAGCTGGAAATGATGGAGAAGAGTATTTATAAAGGTAACTGTCCAGACTGTTTTTATGATTAAACAAATATGGCTTACATTGAAATTTAGAAATTTGGGCAGATTTTAACATTTTTAGCAATAATTCCGCAGAAGCCTTGTTAAATGCATTTTTTTTAGGACGTTTCATACTATATATATATACTTCTTATTCCTTTAATCAAGATAAAAAAAACATTTTTTTTACTTGACTTTCCAGTATATAATATTATATTAGAAACAATGTTAATATTAATTGAAATGCTAGGTCCTATCCTTTCTTTCTATAACCTTCATGTTAAGGGCCTAGCTTTCAATTTTAAAGGGAATTATGAAAGATAGATATTTTTATGCTTTAAGCGATTGTCTCGCACGAAGAAAAGAATGGGTGAGGGATGTAGAAATTTTTTTTAGATTTAGAGAATTAAGAGAAAAAGCCGAAAAAGAAACATTTAAAAACAATCTTATAATTTATTTAATTTATAAAACAATAAATTTACCAACTAATTTTTTAAATTTCCTCTCTAAGATAAGACAATACTCTGAGTATAACAAAACTTTAGCAGAGATTAAAGTCATCAGCCTGGAAATGAGCAAATATAACAAACCCCAAATAACCAATAGGAGTGAAAACAATGCCGAAAATAAAAAAGATACGTAAGAAAAAAAGTAAAAAACTTTCTAACGTTGTTCCGCTTAGGAAAGATCTTAAGCTTATTGAAAAAGATGAGCCTATATTAAGTGTTGAGGAACAGGAAAGAGAAAAAACAAATGCCTTTGCTAGAAAGATTTGTGATGAAATTGATAATTTCATAAAAGAAACTAAACTTACGGCTGATTATGCTTATTATCATTTTTTATTTCATTTAAAGCAGAGAACAATTTTTAATGTTTCTTATCCTCTATTTAAAGAGGCTAATGATGCTTCAACTAATGAAATAACCAGAAACTTGGCTAATTATTTAAAAGATAAATGTCCTGAACTTAAAACTGACACTGACAACCATACTATAAACTAGAAAGGAAAATAAATGAACATATTTCACATTTTAATAACTGTAGTTATAACATCTGCTGCATGGTTAATTTACATTAAGTTTTTTTATAAGAGAGATAATTTCTCTGAAAAAGAAGCTTTGAGAATAAAAGACGACCAAATAAAAGATAAAGACCATGAGATTGAAAAAATTAAAATAGCTCATGATAGTGAAATTAAACTTTTAAACGAAAAATATGCAAGTGTTGAAAAAATAAAAGAAAATTTAGAAGATACACTGTCCACAGAAAGAGCAAATTCTAAAACTACTCTTTCAACTTTGAAAAATGTTGAAACATTTAAAAATACTGTCACTAAGAATATGCAAGACAATACAGACAAGATGCAAAAACAACAAGAATTTATCGATAAACTTACTGGCAATGCCAAATATCAAGGAAATTTTGGAGAAAAGTTTTTAGAACAATCCTTGCAGTTTCATGGATTTAAAGAGAAGGTTGATTACACAAAACAAAAAAAGGAAGAGGTATATAACCTTGATAAAGACAATATTGAAGGTAGTAATCCCGATATATATATAAATTTAACCGGAGAAAATTATATAGTTTGTGACTCAAAGGTTTCTCTTGATAACTGGAGAAAATTTTGTAACGCAGAAAATGAACAAGAAAAAGACAGTGAATTTAAAAAACATGCAAACAGTGTAAAGAAACACATCGATACACTTTCAAAAAAAGACTACATGAAAAATGTTAATAAGAAAGTTTTTTCAAAAGTCATAATGTACATGTGTCATGAAGCTTCATATTTAGCTGCATTGGAACATTTCCCAGATCTCTATGAATATGCTTACAAAAAAAATATATTACTTGTGGGTCCAAAAAATTTGTTTGCAATTATTTCAATTATTCAAACAATTCAAGATAAAGAAAAACAAATAAAAGGTGTCAAAACTATTACAGACCTGGCTACAAATTTAATGGATAAATATTCATTAGTTAAATCCCACCTCATTAAAACAATGTCCAGTTTTAACGCTCATGGAAAAAACCTTCAAAATGTTATTAAAGGTACATGGCAAGGGCAGGGAAGCTTGGAGCAAAGAATTACAAAACTGCAAGACCAAGGGATAAATCCAAAAAATCCAATTCCTAAAACCAACGAAATTGAAGACCAATTAATGAGGTTTGAGGGAAATGATGAGCCAGAGAATAAAGATTTAAACTAAAATTAAATTCAAAGTTGTTTTATATTATATAAAAGTACAATTTTAGTGTTGATTTCTAAGTCATACTTTTTTATAAAAAAAAATGCCAACAATAAACATAACAGATGAGAATTTTGATGGAGAAGTCCTTAAGAACAGTAAGCCTGTTCTCGTGGACTTCTGGTAGCCCTTAGGGGCTACAATTAAAATGCGCTGAATGGTGTGGTCCTTGTAAACAAATCGGACCAATTTTAGAAGAAATTTCAAATGAAATGCCCGATGTGGTCATTGCAAAACATAACATAGATTCGGAGCCTAACGTCCCGACTCGGTACGGCGTGCGTGGGCGCTGGCGCCCCAATCTTTAAGATTGGGGCGACCAGTTTTAAATTGGAATTCCTACTATGTTATTATTTAAAGATGGTGAACTAAAAGCTACAAAAGTTGGCGCGACTACTAAATCTAATATTGTCTCTTGGATTAAAGAAAATACTTAATTTAAATTTAAGACTTCCCCAATCAAATAAAGCGATCCACACACTAAGGTAATAGTATTTATATCTTTTGAGTTTGAACGAATTGCACTATCGATACTATCGGATATTTTTAATGTAAAATTGAGACCGCTTATTTTTTCCTTTAATTCTTTTTTGGAAATTCCTCCATCTTGATTAGGAATATCAATTATAGTAATTGAGTTTACTAGACCTTCAAAAGATTTCATAAATTCTTTATGCTCCTTATCTTTCATCATAGCTACAACGAGATTAACTTTTTGAGTTTGGCTTTTAATCCAGTTTGCAATAACATAACTGCTAGAAATGTTGTGGCCTCCATCAATTACTAATCTATTATTACCCGCAATCTTTTTGAGTTTTCCTGACTTAATTTCCTGTAATCTTCCTTTAAGAGAGATATTTTGAATACCTGATTTGATATCCTGATCCTTAACATTAAATATTTTCCTAGATGCTGCAATTGAAGTACTAATATTAAAAAGTTGATGGTCTCCTAGAATATTGGGTTCTGGCAATATTAATTCACCAATATCATCTTGATATTGAATGAAACTATTATCTGATCTTGAGATGTTGAAGTTTTTTCCGAAAAAATATTTGTTTGATGTATTTTGTCTTAAAGATACCTCTACTTTTTTTCTTATTTCATCAGTTACTTGTTTGTTTACAAAAATATTAGAGTTTAAAAGCTTATTTGTTTTTTCATATATAACTCCATCAATACTCTTGTTTTCTAACCATTGAAAATGATCATTATGTATTACACCAATCAATGTCATTAAATTTTTTTTGAAAACATTGGTACTATCGAATTGGTGAAACAATCCAGCTTCAATTATATTGACATTGTTTTTGAAGCTTTCCGCATATTTTAAAAAAGCACATGTAAGTATTTCAAAAACAGTCGCATTATCATCTCCTAAGACTTTTTCTGTATCCTCTAACAATTTAAAAAGATTTTCTTCATCAATTTCAGTATCATTAAATACAAAACGTTCAGTATAGGATTGAAGATGTGGGGAGGTATACATATTACACTTTAATCCAGCTTGATTAAGGATTGCCTTTAGACTGTATGACATACTTGCCTTAGCATTCGTGCCTACTATCGTAATTATATTATTAAGTTTGTCTTGAGGGTTCCCAAGTTTTTTTAAAAGATTAAAAGTTCGACCCAGGGATAGGTCTAATTTCTTTTTATGATGCTTCTCTAGTTCCGATATTAAATTCTGGAGTTTGTTCATTATTCTCTGAATTTACTTCAGAATTTTTCTTTAGCAATATAGATAATACCTGACCAATTTTTTTGGATAAATCTTTACGAGGTATAATGTTATCTACAAATCCACAATCAAGAACATGCTCAGCTTTTTGAAAATTTTCAGGCAATTCTTCTTTTACCGTTCCTTCTATAACTCTTCTTCCTGCAAATGCAATTAATGCTCCAGGCTCAGATATTTGAATGTCTCCAAGCATCGCAAAAGAAGCAGTGATCCCTCCAGCAGTTGGATCTGTGAGACACACTATGTAAGGTAATTTATTTTCTTTTAAATCATTAATAGCCATAGTTGTTCTCGTCATTTGTGCGAGGGCTAGGGGACTCTCATGCATTCTTTGACCACCACCACAAGTAAAAATCACAAAAGGTTTTTTTTCCTCAACAGCTTTTTGAATACCAAAAATAATTGCTTCACCTTCACTTGTTGCTATTGAACCGCCCATGAAAGCAAAGTTGATTGCACCAACTATAGCATCTATGTTTCCAATTTTACCTTTAGCAATCATGACTGCACAATCTTGATTTGTTTTTTTTCTCGCAGAATTTAACTTCTTTATATATGGAGAAGAGTCTTCAAATTCTAAAGGATCATCCGCAGGTATTGGGGTTTTTAATACTTCATAATTGTTTTTACCAAAAATTATATCAAATCTTTGAATACAATTTATTCGATGATGTTTTCCACACGCATTACAGACCCATAAATTTTCCTCTAAATCTTTTTTTAAAACTGGACCTTTGCAACATGAAGTCCAATCACTATTTTCTATATCACTCTTTGATGGTCTTTTCTTTAATAACTGTTTTATCTTTTCACCGAATCTAAGAGTTTGTTTTAACCAATTCATATAATCTTGTTTTTTAGTTTCCTTACTAATTTACTTACATTTGTGACAGGATTTTGTCTATCTTTTAAACTTCTTGTTATTTCTCGACAAATTGCACTACCAACAACTAGACCGTCAGCAGATCTCAGATTCGAAATAGTTTTCTCGGTAATACCAAAACCTATAACAACATTTTTTGATGGCTTGATTTTTTTTATAACATTATAATTTTTTATAATTCTTTTTATACTATATTTTAATGCAGACCCAGTAGTTGATATACTTGAAATCATATAAATCATTTCATGTGAACTCTTTATTATCTCTTTCATTCTTTTTACAGTTGTAGTTGGCGCAATTAATTGAACAAAACAAATAGAATTTTTCTTACACAATTCGGCAAAATTTTTATTATCAGGAAATGATAAATCAACAACAATTAACCCATCAACACCGACCTCTTTACATTTTCGAATAAATTTTTTATCTCCATAATTAAATATCATTTGGTAGTAACCCATTAATATCATTGGTTTTGATGGTTTTGTTTTCTTAAATCTTTTTACAAGTTTAAAAATATCATTTAATCGAATACCATTTTGCAAGGCTCTGTAAGAACTATTTTGAATATCTTTTCCATCAGCAGTTGGGCAATTATGAGGTATTCCCCATTCTGCAATATCCAAATCCTTTGATATTGAATTTAGTATTTGTAGTGATTTGTCCTTAGTATTATCACCACAAACTGTATAAGATATCAATGCAGGTCTATTTTCTTTTTTTGCAACCTTAAAGGCGTTGTTAATTGAATTTTTCATTTTGGATAATATCCTAATTGCTCAATATAGATTTTTTTATCTTTGTAGCCTTTTCCACAATTATTGACTACGAGCACATCACTTTTTTTCAATTTTGGAGCTAAACGAATACATTCGCTCCATGCATGCGCTGGTTCCAAACTTGGTCTTATGTCTTCTAACTTAGTGATTAACTTGAAAGCAGCTAATGCCTCTTTATCTGAAGCATTAGTGTATCGCGCTCTTCCAGAGTCTTTTAATAACCCATGTAATGGACTCGAACCTGGATAATCTAAACCTGCACTCAATGAATGGGTTTCTGCTATTTGACCTTCTTTATCAGTCAAACAATATTGTGCAGCCCCATGTAGAATAGCTACTTTTGCATTTGTAGATAAAGGTGCAGCATACTTTGCTTCAACACCAATTAGTTCAACATGTTTTTTATCAAAGTCAATGAACTCATTCCAAAATCCTAGCGCACTACTTCCCCCACCTATGACATTTATTAATTTTAGTTTTGGTATTTCACCGAACTCTTTTATTAATTGTTTTTTTAATTCTCTTGAAATTTGAGAAGTTGACCACGCACAAATTTTTAAAAAAATATTGCACCCAATTGCTGAGCCTACGGCGAGATGAGTATTATCACAATTTGAAACATAGTGGCGCATACACTCAGAAACAGCATCTACTAAAGTCTTTGAACCTGAGTCAACAGGCACAACTTCAGCACCTGCGTCACGCATAAATTTTACATTAGGTGCTTGTCTAGAAATATCTTTTGTACCCATAAAAATTTTGCATTTGAGATTCATTTTTTTTGCTGCCATTGCAAGATTTTTCCCAAACATTCCTGCACCTGTATCACCTGCAATATAGCGTTTACCACTTTCTTTACAAATTAGTGCATTTACAGTTGCATGATATGCCTTGTGAGCATCACCGTTTATAGCTGACACGTCTTTACACCAAATTTGAGCTCCACCTAAGTGTCTAGTTAAATTTTCTAATTTAAAAAAGGGTGTTTCACCACCAAGATAATGTTTAAAATAATGATCTCTTTTTTTAAGAAATTTCCTATCTCTTCTTAATTTTTCAAAAAGCCTAGATAAATCTTCAATTGGTTTTCGCATTGTTTCTGCACAATAGTTTCCACCAAATTTATTTCCGTAAAATCCAAACTTATCGTGCTGGTCAATAAGAGGGGTTTTTTTCTTTAATTTAATCATTTAATTTTTTAACGTTGTCTAAGAAAATTTTTACTTTAGAAATGTCTTTTAATCCAGATGTCTCTACGCCCCCAGATATATCAATATAATTACAAATTTTTATAAACTTATCAAGATTATCGTTGTGTTTAATGTTTCCAGCTATCATCCTATTAACATTGACTGGCACATTTTCCATTAAAGTGTGGTCAAATTCTAATGATTTTTCATACCCCTTACTGTCAAATAATATTATATCAGAACAATCCTCGTATTTCTTATATTTTAGAATATCTTCTTTAGTTTCTACGGTAATTGCAGAAATTATTTTTTTATTATATTTCTTTTTTATTGATTTTATTTCATCAGGTGTACAGTCATAAATTTGAAAATAATCAAAATTTAGTTTTTGCATTTCGTTTAAAATAAATTCATCAGGTTTTACCATTACAGATACAAATTGAGACTTTTTATTATCAATTTTGAGAAGTTTCTGAAGTAAATTTATATCAACAAATCTTTTAGATTTTGGATAATTACAAATAAAACCAATTAATTCAGGAGGATATTTATAGTTTATTAAAAAATTTAATGTTTCGGTATCCTTGACTCCACAAATCTTAGATTGCATCAGTCCTCTAAAATTTCCAATAAATTCTTAATATTCTTTTTAATATTACCATTTGTTATTGATCTACCAATTACCAACCAATTGCTTCCTGCAGCAAAAGCATCAGTGGGTCTCATAACCCTTTTTTGATCATTTTTTGTATTGTGTATTTTAATTCCAGGTGTAATTATTTCTTTTTTAAAAACCCTCCTTACTGATCTTACTTCATGTCCACTACAGACTATCGCATCTAATTTTGCTTTTACCGCAAGTTTTGCTTGATGCCTAACCAGTTCATTTACTTTTTTATTATATCCAATCTCCTTTAAATCCTTATTATTCAACGAGGTCAAAGTTGTGACCCCAGCAATTTTTATGTTCTTACAATCCTGCTTTAAAGTTTTTAAAGCACTTAATCCCGAGCTTAGATGAACAGTTAAATAAGAGATTTTGAGATCCTTTAAAGATTTCATAGCTGATCTTACAGTATTTGGAATATCATTGAGCTTTAGATCTAAGAAAATCGTTTGATTTTTTAAACTTGAAAGAAATTTTCTACCATTTTTAGAGTAAAAAAACTCAAGACCAAACTTGTAGCCAACTTTAATTTTATTTGTTCGTGAATTCCTTATAATCTTTTTTGCTTTCGAAACTTTATTTGTATCAATGGCGATAAATATTTTTTTTTTATTCATCATTTATTTCGTTAAATAAATCTTTTGACATTTTGAAATTTATACTTTTTTTTTTATCAACTATTACTTTCTCACCGGTTTTTGGATTTCTTGAGGTTTTGCTTTTTTGGTTTTTAGTGGAAAAAACACCCCATCCACGAAGTTCAACTCTCTCATTATTTTTAAGAGCTGATTTTATTTCATCAATAAATATATCAAAAAATTTTTCTAAATCTTTTTTAAGTAAATTAGGATATGTTTTTGACAGCTGCTTGACTAATTCTGACCTAGTTATCGGCAATTTAATATTTACCTATTTTTTTTCTTTATCTTTCTTCTTTAGTTTATCAGATAAAGTCGAAAAAGGTAGATTTTTTCCTGACAAAGGTGAGCTGAACTTCGTTACAGCTTCTTTGTTTTGGATTTCCTCAAGCAATTTTATACTTAGAGATACTTTTCTTTTCTCTAAGTTTAGGTCTGCTATAGCGCAGTCTATCCTCTCACCACCAACAAATCTTGATGGCCGAGCATCACTTGCACTTACGGCAATTTGTGATTTCTTAATTAAAATATTCATTTCACAGCCCTCTGGTTGAACAACTAAACCTTTGTTATCAGAAGATATAATTTTTACAGTGATAGTTTCGTTATTTTTTTTGTTCTTAAAGTAATCAAAAGGGTCTTTTTGAGTTTGTTTTAAACCAACTCTTATTTTCTGTTGATCTTCTTTAATTTCTAAAATTTTTACTTTAATTTTATCTCCAATTTTATAATTTTTTAATTCATCCTCTGGATCTTTTGTATAACTGAGATCATTACAATGTAAAAAAGCATCTATGTCATATCCATCAAGTTTTACGTAAAGTGCGTAATCATTTGAACTACTTATTGAACCCTCAATTATGCTTCCAACTGGACTCTTTTCACTTAATACCTTGATAGGATTATCAATGGTAAGCTTATGAGATATAGCAATTCTTCTTTTTTCTTTGTCAATTTCGGTAATCACACACATAATCTTGTCACCTACTTTAAAAGTTTTTTTTGGAGACACATTTTTTCTTGTCCAACTAATTTCGCTTGAATGAAGTAAGGTGGTGAGACCCGGTTCCAATTCACAAAATGCACCAAAATCCATCAGTTTAATTACTTTAACCTCATACTTCTTATTGAGTTCGTAATTGGTTATTTTTTCAAATGGATCAGGCGACAGCTGTTTAATTGAACAACCAACTTGTAGCTTTTCCTTGTCTACAGAAATTACTAATAAATCATGCTTGTCCCCTATAGTAAAAATTTCTTCAGGATGACTCACTCTTGAATAGCTTATCTCCTGGAGATGTACTAGACAATCGATTTCATTGTTCACATTAAAAAAACATCCAAAAGAGCTGTAACCTTTTACTATTGCATTTTTTATAACATCTCCAACTTTATACTTTTCAATAATTTTAGCCTTATCTTCTTTTTTGTTAGATGATATTATTTGTCGTCGTGATACACACGCATTACCTCTCACTTTATCCATCTTAATTAATGCAAATTTTTGTGGTTCATTCATTAAATGAGAAATATCTTTTAAAGGTGTATCAGAAATTTGTGATCCAGGACAAAACATCAAAGAACCTGTGTCTAAATGTTCAACAATAACTCCACCTTTACACTTACTTGTAATCTTACCAATAATAGGCTCATTCTTCTCAAATGCTTCAACCAAAATATCCCAACCTTTTATTTTCTGAGCTTTGCTTGCAGAAACAACAATCTCTCCATTTCTGTCTTCAAGTCTTTCTAACAAAACTGGGATTTTACCACCAACTTCAATTTTCTTTTCAAGACCAATAGTTTTTAATTCGTTAATATCGATGATTGGTTCCGATTTAAGACCACAGTCTAAAAAAACAAATTTTTCAGTTATTTTACTTACAACACCTTCAATAACCTTACCTTCAATAAGACTTTGGTTTTTAGAAAATTGGGTATCTAGTAGCTTTTCGAATTCTTTAGATGCTTCAGTTTTAACAGTTTTAAATATTTCCATAATTTTAAAAATCTCGATGTTTTAGATAAAAAATGAGAATTAATCAAGCTTCAATTAATTTAATCAATTACATATATTAAGGGGTTTTTTAAGTGAATAACTAAATAAGTTTAAATTTATAACCAAGTTTTTTTATAATATTTAAAAAAGATGGAAACGAGCTTTTATAAGAATCTATGTCATTTATTATCCATTTACCACCAAATGTAAATGCCGCAATTACTGCAGTCATAAATATTCTATGGTCTCTATAATAATTTTTGATGTTTAAAGTTTTATTTAAATTAAGAGTGGGATTTCCAAAAATTTTAATCGAATTATTTGTTAATTTAGTCTTTATACCTAATTGATTTAATAGTTTAGATCCTAATTTTAACCTTGGGCTTTCTTTTTTGTTTAGTTCACCTAAATTTGAAAAACTTGAAACACCTTTCGCTTTTGCAGCAGCTAAGAATATAATTAAAAACTCATCAATTAGATTGCTGTTAAGTCTAGGTGAGCAATTTATCTTTTTTAAGCTGGGTTGACTCTTGACATGTATGTCAGCTTGCTTTTCACCATATTTTGTTTTTACATTTTTTATTTTAATTTTAGCTCCCATCTTATTTAAGATTTCTATATATCCAATTCTAGATTTATTCACATTTACATCTTTAATTTTTAACTCTGAGTTTTTCGACAAAAGTGTAAGAACTATAAAAAAAGCACATGAACTTGGGTCAGAAGGAACTTTATATCTAAAAGATTTGAAAGCTTTTTGGCCTCTAATTTTAATTATATCATTATTCTTTTTTTTTTGAACCATGATAGGAATACCCAAATATTTAAAAATATTTTCAGTATGGTCTCTTGATTTTTTTGCATTTATTACTGTTTGGCCAGGTGAATTTAAGGCAGCTAACATCACGGTACTTTTGCATTGTGCAGATCCTCTATTCTCATAATAGTGAATAGGATTTGTAAAATAAGATCCAATAATTTGTAGAGGTAAAGTTTTTTTATTATTAACTTTAAAATTTGCACCAATTTTTTGCAATGGCAATATTACTCTTCCAAAATCTCTTTTCGATAAACTTTTATCACCTATTAATCTAATGTAAAAGGGCGACTTTACCAAAAGTCCTAAAATTAATCTAGCAAATGTTCCTGAATTCCCGGCATTTAAAATAATATCTTTTTTGAATTCAAATCCATTTAAGCCTTTCCCCTCAATAAAACAATTTTTTTTGTTTACGGAAATCTTAACACCTAATTTTTTTAAGCAATTTATTGAATTTATTATATCTTCTGACAAAAGTATATTTTCTATAAACGTTTTACCAAAAGCTTGAGACCCAAGTAGCAACGTTCTTATTGATATACTTTTATCTCCATCAACTAAAATTGTTTTTTTAAATGAATTATTTTTATTTTTTATAAATAATCTTTTTCCCATTAGACTTAATTGAATTTAAAAGAATCACCAAAATAAGCTGATTGAGCATTGGGATTTTTTACAAGTTCTGAAGGGGTTCCTTTTGCTATTACTTTTCCGTTTGATAAAACTACTGCCACATCAACACAGCTCAGTAGATCTCTTGCCTGGTGATCACATATACAAATAGTAATTCTATTTTCTGACTGTAGATTTACTATAATTTGTTGTAACATTTTAATTGTCATCACATCCAAAGCTGCAAAACATTCATCTAATAAAAGTAATTCAGGATTCCCAAGGAGTGCCATAGCAATTACTAATTTCTTCTTTTGTCCGCCTGATAGAAACTTTGCTTTAATATCTCTTATCGACTCTAGATCGAATTTAGAAGTTAAGAAATTTATTTTTTCTATTCTTTCTCTTGATTCACTGATAAGAATTTCACCAACTGCTTTAAGGTTTTCAAATAAAGTTAGATCATAAAAATAACCACCGTACTGTGGCACGTAACCAATTTTAAATTTAGTGGTACGAAGGTATATTGGAAAATTGTTTACTTTTTCCCCACCAATATAAATTGATCCTTTCTCAGGTGAAATTAACCCCGTGACTAAATTAAAAATTGTAGATTTTCCAACACCATTTGGTCCAAGCATGCCAAATATCTCACCCTTATTTATTTCGAAATTTATGTTTTCCAAAATCTGTCTTTTTCCGAAAGATAGAGAGATATTCTCCAATTTTAAAATTGGTTTTTTTTGTTTAAAGCTCTTTATCCTAAATTTTTTAATTATTGCCATTTTTTGATAAATTATTTATTACAACTTTTTTATCAGGATTTTCCATAAAAATTTTTGTTTTTTTATTCAATATATCTATCTCAGCTTTATCAGCTTTTAAGGATGAAATTCCACTTAAATAACGTACATTATCATATATAGAAACTAAATTTTTTTCAAAAGATAAATCTAAAAATTCACTTTTTAAAACATGTTCACCATAATCAACAGAGACTGAATTATTGAATAGGGTATCAAAATTTTTTGTGTTATATTTTGCAAATTTTGATGCAATAGATATAGAGTCAGAATTTTGGAATAAAATAACAGCTTCTACATTTTCTAAATAAATTATATCGGGATTATCTTTATCTATATTTCCTTTTTTTGCACTTATTTTGTATTCATTACCTTTTTTGTCAATTGATAGGTATGTTAGATCCTCTATTAAACTTTTATTGGTATTTATGGTCTGTTCTGTGCTTAATTTAAGGTCCTTTTTGAAGCCAGTTTTGTAAAAATATTTAAAAAATATTATTAAAGATATACCAATTAAAATGAGTATTAAAAAAAATTGTATATATATTTTCTTAATCATTTACTGAATATTATTCTCTAAAATATTATGAATGTGAATTACTCCTATTGTTTTATTTTTTTGGTTTTCTTTATGAACACACAGAAAAGTAATTCTGTTCGAATTCATTAAAGACAAAGCTTTAGCTGCCAAAACATCAGCTTTAATTGAAATTGGATTTTTTGTCATGACATCTTTAACTTTTAGTTGTTGTAGGCTTCCTTTCTTTTCACTTGTACGTCTTATCTGTCCGTCAGTAATTATACCCGTAGTCCTTTTTTTACCGTTTCTTGCCACTAGAACTCCAAGTTTTTTTTGGGAAATAAATTTTAGTGCATTTTTCATGTTAGAATTTTCGCTAATGAATGGTATTTTTTTTCCCGTTAACATTAGGTCTTCTACTGACTTTAATTTAGATCCTAAACTTCCCGAGGGATGAAATTTTTTGAAATCTTTTTGACCAAATTTTTTTTGCTTCATTGTAGCTATAGCGATTGCATCTCCTATTGCTAATTGAACAATAGTCGAGGAAGTTGGGACTATACCACCTGGTCCAGCCTCCTTTACTTCTGGAGTTAGAATTTTAATATCAGATGCTTTGTAAAGTAGTGAATTTTTTTTTGAAACTATCCCGATTAGTGTAATATTCTTATTTCTATTTGCAAATTGTATTATATTTTTCAATTCAACAGACTCTCCACTATTACTAATCAATATTAAAACATCATTTGAACTAATTTGTCCAAGATCTCCATGGGAGCATGAACTCGCATCAACAAAAAAAGATGGAGTACCAACCGATGATAAGGTGGAAGAAATTTTTTTTGCAATAATTCCTGATTTTCCAACTCCAGACAAAATAATTTTTCCTTTTTTACAATTTAATATTTTTTCTACTACTTTTTTAAAATTTATATCTAGTGAATTTTTTAATCTAATCAAAGAGACTATCTCAGTATTTATTACATCTTTTGCGATTCTTTTATAAATATCTTTTTTCATTAATGTGACCAAATATCATCCGAAAATGATGCTAAATCTAAATTAACCCGGGTATTGATAAATCTTAAACAATCTTCATAAAGATGATACCTTTTTTCCCTTTTAAGAATTTTTGTTAATGCATCATTTATTTTATGTAAATACAAAACATCATTAGCACAATATTTAATTTGTGCTTGTGATAACTCACCCCCGAAATCTGAACTCTGGTATTGTTTACTTATGTCAACACCAACAAATTCTTTAATTAAATCTTTCAATCCATGTTTATCGGTATATGATCTTGCTAATTTTGATTGAAGTTTAGTATCCTCAATATTATTTACATCTACTAGGAGATATTTCTTAATAAAAGTAAGGTCTGCTCTCGCGAAGTGAAAAATTTTTTTAATTGATTTATCAGACAAAATTTTTTTAAGTACTGGAGCTTTGTATTCACCACGATCAAGTTGAACTATATGTGCATCAGAATTTCCAGAAGAAATCTGAACTAAACACAGTTTGTCTCTTTGAAAATTTAATCCCATAAATTCACAGTCAACAGCAACCCTATTGCCAATATTAAGATCTTCTGGTAAATCTATTTTGTGAACTTTTATATCCATAAATTAAGAATTATATATATATGAAACCAAAAAATTGTCTAATTTTTGGCGCAAGTGGTCAAATCGGGAGAAATTTGATTAGAAGTTTAACCAAAAATAATATTAAAGTTACAGCATTAACAAGAAATATTCATCAAAAAGGCTATATACTTAAAACCCAAGCTAATCCTGGCTTCCTTGAAATAGTTGAGGGAAGTATTTTTGATTATGAACTAATAAAAAAGTTACTTAAGAACACTGATTTATGTGTGAATCTAGTTGGAATATTATTTGAAAAAGGAAAAAATACTTTTAATAATATTCATGTTGAATTTCCGAAAATGATTTCGAAGTTAGCATCGATTTACAAAATAGAAAAACTTATCCATTTATCTGCTCTTGGTATTGAAAGTGCAGAAGACTCTATTTATGCCCAAAGTAAATTAAAAGGGGAAAAAGAAATTTTCAACAATTTCGACAAAACTGTGATTGTAAGACCCTCTATAGTATATTCAGTTGATGATAATTTCACTACCCAATTAATGACCTTATTGGGAATCCTACCCATTTTTCCAATTTACTATAATGGCAAAACAAAGTTTAGTCCTATTCACTGCGCTGACTTAACAAATTCTATTACCAAGATAATCACTGATGACATTAGGGAAAATATTATTGAATTTGCTGGACCAGAGGAAATGTCTTTTAGGGATATTTTAGAGAAACTACTTTCTTTGATAGATAAAAAAAGACTGTTACTTCCGATGCCAATTTCAATTGCTAGGGTCACTGCGCATTTTTTCGAACTTTTGCCTAAACCACTTATCACAAATGATCAGCTTAGATTATTAAAATATGATAATATTTTATCTGGGAAATACAAAAATAATAATGATTTTAATTTTAATTGTTCATCAAGATTTGAGGATGAGGTAAATAAATATTCTTATATGTGGAAGAGAGAAGGAGAATATTCAAAAAAAGAGGTAAGTTAATTTTATGATTACATCTATAGTCTATACTTTGATTGGTTTAATATTGTGCTTTGTTTTGTATATTGCATTCAGGGCTATTAATACTGGGATGGAAGCAAAAAAAGCTATCAAAGATTTAAAGAATTCAAATAATATCAATTTGGACAATCAAGAGGATTTAGTAAAAAAGCTTACTGAATTAAAAGAATTGCACGAGAAAAAAATACTTAGCGATGAAGAATTTAATGCAGCAAAAAAAAAAATATTAGACGAATAACCTAAGCTGACTTTATCTTTCTTTTAATAAATTTGGGCACTTCATTGTCCTTATCTTTATCCAATACATCCTCTTTTCTATTTTTTGGTTGGAAAGCATATAACAAATGAAGTTTGCAATATGAAAAATCCTTCAATGAAGTTCTGCCACAAAAGTAAAAATTATCCTCATTAGGATGTCCAATTGGCCATTTGCAAGAATTTTCATCAAGCTCCTCAAGCTGTTTAGGATTTTCAGGTTCAAAATCTTTGTCTATTATTAAAGATTTAAACTTACCTCTTCTAAAATTTTTGCTAGAAATTTTATTTTGATTATCTGTATTATTATTTGGTATAGATGAACCTTTTTTTGTCTGAATTTTCCCTGATAAATTCAATCTGTGGGCTTTACCAATTACAGCATTCCTAGTTACACCCCCAAGTATTTGAGCAATTTCATTTGCAGTACTTCCTTTACCCCATAATTCCTTGAGTTTTTCTACTTTTTCAGGCGTCCAGCTCATTACAATATTTAGTCAATATTAATTATATAATACTAAATATAGTAATTCATATTATACTTATTAAAACAAGCATTTTCTTTAATTTCTTAACAATTTATTAAAAAGAAAATTATAAATACTTATGGTTGAACTTAATAAAAAATACAAAATTGGTGTCCGGCGTTTTGGTTTTATAAACTGGATAGGCTTTTACTCTTTGTATAAAAAGGAAACACTGCGTTTTTTAATTGTATCTGGCCAAACAATCTTAGGACCAGTAGTGACAGCAATTTTATTTTTAATGGTCATTTCTCTTGCATTAGGTGAAAATAGGGGAATGGTTCTTGGAGTTCCTTTTATTGAATTTTTAGCTCCTGGATTAATTAGCATGCAAATCATTCAACAATCTTTTGCACACTCTTCATCATCAATACTATCAGGAAAAATGATGGGAAACATTGTAGATTTGGCAGGAAGTCCACTTTCTGCACTCGAAGTAACGCTCGCTGTAATTTTTGCCTCAATTACAAGGTCTATTATGATAAGTTTTTTATCAATCTTAATATTCAGTGCTTTTATAGAAATCCGTCTTGAAAACTTTTTGTATTTTGCAGTTTTCTTATTTGTGTCATCTTTTTCTATGGGAGCAATGGGGTTTATAGCAGGTATGTGGTCTGATAAATGGGAAAATATGGCAACTGTAACCAACTTTGTAATTGTTCCAATGTCCTTTTTGTCTGGTACTTTTTACTCAATAAATAGACTGCCCGAAATCTTACAAAAAATAAGTTTTTACAATCCTTTTTTTCATATGATTGATGGGTTGAGATTTTCCTTTATTGGAAGCAGCGACGGTTCAATTAAATTTAGTCTTATATATTTATTTTTATTTAGTTTAATTATATGGTTCATATCATTTCTCCTTTATAAAAAAGGATACAAAATTAGAAATTAAATGACATTTTTAGCGAACAATTATAACAGAAAAAAAATTTCTTTTAAAAAGGGCGTTGGAAGCTATCTAGTTGCCAAAAATGGTAAGAAATATTTAGATTTTTGCTCGGGAATTGCTGTTAATAGTTTAGGGCATGCAAATCCAAGATTAATAAAAGCATTATATAAACAAGCAAAAAAAGTTTGGCATGTTTCAAATGCATTTACAATTCCCGAGGGAGAGATTTTAGCAAAAAAATTGGTCAAAAAAACTTTTGCAGACTCGGTGATATTTCAGAATTCTGGAACTGAAGCAACGGAAGTTGCTATAAAAGTTGCAAGACGATACTTTTATTCAATTGGAAAACCGAAAAAAAATAGAATTCTCTGCGTTAAGAATTCGTTTCATGGTCGGACTATAGCTGCAATTTTTGCCAGTGGATCAAAAAAAATGACCGAAGGCTTTGGTCCTAAAGTAAGTGGATTTGATCATTTTACTTTTGGGGATCATAATTCTTTAAAAAAAAGAATCACGAAAAATACTGCAGCTATTATGGTTGAGACAATTATGGGAGAAGGTGGAATAAAAGTAATACCTGATTGGTGTTTAAGAGATTTGAGAAAATTATGTAATAAGAAAAAAATATTACTAATACTCGATGAAGTTCAATGTGGAGTTGGAAGATCAGGCGATTTTTTTGCTTTTGAAAGTTCAAAAGTAAAACCAGATATTGTGCCTATAGCAAAAGGTATAGGTGGAGGATTTCCTATTGGGGCAGTATTGATGAATAAGAAGGTCAGCAAAGCAATGGTGCCTGGAACTCACGGATCAACATTTGGAGGCAATCCCTTAGCCATGTCTGTTGGAAATGAAGTAATGGATATAATTTCAAATAAAAAATTTTTGAATAATGTCAAAAATTTATCAAAATATTTTTTAAAAAATTTAAATATTATAAAGGATAAATATCCTAATATTATTAAACAAATAAGAGGAAAAGGTTTGTTAATAGGAATTCAATTACATAAAGATCAAACCTTATTCATAAAAAAACTAATGGAAAAGAAATTATTGACTATTAAAGCTGCTGAAAATGTTATTCGTATTTTACCACCCCTAAATGTAAAGAAGAGTGAAATCGATGTAGCATTAAAAGTTATTAATAAAGTTTGCTTAGAATTTTAGTTTAATGAGACATTTTATAAATTTAAAGGATATATCTTCAAAAGATCTCAGAAAGATTATCGCTGACGCTAAAAACAGAAAAAGATTAAGGAAAAAACTTAGCACTCTTGAAGTTGACAAAGGATCTCCGCTTAAAGGAAAAATATTGATACAAATGTTTGAAAAACCAAGTTCAAGAACAAGAATAAGTTTTTATTTGGCAATCAAGCAGTTAGGAGGAGGAACTTTAACGTTAAGATCTAATGAGCTTCATTTAGGCCAAGGAGGAGAAAGTATTACCGATACTGCCAAAATTCTCTCTACTTATGGGGATGGTTTTATGTTGAGAACTGATAGTGAAAAAAAAATGGAAGATTTTAAAAAATATTTATCAATACCTATAATAAATGGTTTAAGCCCTTTATCACATCCAACACAAGTATTGTCTGATATTTTCACCGTTGAAGAAATTAAAAGAAAACCTATTTCAAAATTAAATATTTGTTGGATTGGTGACTCAAACAATGTTTTGAATAGTTTAATTGCCGCCTCAGTGAAATTTTCTTTTAAGCTAAGCATTGGCTGCCCAAAAAAATTTGAACCTGGAAAAGAAGTTAAAAACTGGGTCAAAAAAAATAATAAGAAAATTTATATTTATAATGATCCAAAAAAAGCAGTTTCTGGTGCTGACGTAATATTTTCAGATAAGGTAATTTCACTTAACGATAAAGTGAATAAAAAAAAAAAGATCTATGCGTTTAAAAATTTTAAGATAGATAAAAAGTTAACTAGATTAGCGAAAAAGGATTTTATTTTTTTACATTGTTTGCCAAGAGGAAATGAAGTTTCGGAAGACGTTTTCTTGAGTAAAAACTCACATGTCTGGCAACAAGCGCTTAATAGAGTTCATGTTCAAAAAAGTATTTTATTATACTGTTTTGGAAAATTAAGGTAACGGTAAAGGGCTATCCGAATTTTTGTTTAAATATAAAATAACTGATGCTCTATCTTTCTCTTTTCTTAAACCAGCGAATGCCATTTTAGTACCTTTTATCCAAGCTTGAGGTTTGATTAAATAGCCATTCAATTCTTCAAAAGTCCAATTTTTTTTGTGAGCAACAAGTGCTTTTGAATATTTGTAATCTTCGACTGCAGCAACTTTTCTTCCCACAACATTGTATAAAGCTGGTCCAATTTTGTTTCCCCCACCTGCTTGTATTGAGTGACATGCTGAACATTTTTTAAAGATTTTTTCGCCATGCGCTAGATCAGCTTGGGCCATTAAAGCCGATATATCAACTTCGACCTTTTCCTCTTTTTGAGCCACAGATTTTTTTGAAACTTCTTCAGATACCTCAACTTTATAACCAGAAACCTCTGGCTTTTCTACACTGAATAATAAGTTTGAGATTTTTCCAATACCAATAACCAAGAGCGCAACTAACAATACAGCTGCAACTATTTTATTTATTTCAAAAGAATCCATTATTTTTTCTTAAGAACTCATATAACATGTTAATATTAAAATAAACTAATTAAAAAATTATTTGCGTCTGTAAGACGCATTAAACTTTAAAATGAATAACACAATTATCTTGATACCGTCTAGAATGAGCGCATCAAGGCTTCCTGGAAAACCTTTACTAAAAATAAATGGAATAAGCATTATTCAGCACGTATACAACAAAGCTAAGGCGACGAATTTGGGCAAAGTTTAT
>CACOXX010000007.1 GCA_902631265.1 uncultured Pelagibacteraceae bacterium
AAGCACAATATACCTCTAATAATGGATAATACAGCAGCACCAGTCATATGTAAGCCATTAGATCATGGTGCAGCTGTTGTTGTTCATTCTTTAACTAAATTCATTGGAGGTCATGGTACAGTAATTGGTGGATGTTTAGTCGATGGAGGAAATTTTGACTGGACAGCTAATCCAAAAAGACAACCTTTATTTAATGAGCCAGATATGAGTTACGGTGGAGCAAAATGGGGTGAAGTTGTACCTCAATTGACTGGAGCTAATGTATCCTTTGCAGTAAGAGCAAGAGTATGTTTATTAAGGGACTTAGGAGCACCTTTAGCACCTGACAACGCATGGGGTATTATACAAGGGTTAGAGACAGCACCTTTAAGAATGAAACAACACTGTTCAAATGCAGAAAAGGCTGTTGATTTTTTAACCAAGCACAAAAATGTTGAGAGAGTTATATATCCAACTCTTCACAAAGGAGCAGTTGGCGATAGAACTAAGAAATATTTTTCTGGAGGTAACGGTGCTCTAGTAGGTATTGAAGTTAAAGGCGGTGTAGAGGCTGGTAAAAAGTTTATTGAAGCTTTAAAAATGTTTTATCATGTAGCAAATATTGGAGATGCTAGAAGTTTAGCTATACACCCTGCTACAACTACACATAGTCAGCTTACTGAGGAAGAATTATTAGCAGCTGGTGTTACACCTGGATACATAAGACTGTCAATTGGTATAGAGCATCCAGATGATATTATTGCAGACTTGAAACAGGCACTTGATGCTTCGGGTAAACCAAGTCTGAAGGCTGTAAGTTAATTTTTCTTAGTGTTTATAAATAAAAAATAAACACTAAAGCTTACAAGTAGAATTGAACTAATTTGGTGCATAGATGCAATAAACATTTGTGCACCACTAGTTACAGTCAAAATTCCTAACACTATTTGAAGCAACAATATTAAACCTAAAACTATAATTGTTTTATTAAACATTATTAATTTATTTGAAATTACCAAATAAAGAGTAATCAAATACACGGACAATATAATATAAGCTAAATTTCGATGCATAAATTGAACTAGAGACGGTTCGCTAAAAGCTGAAATCATAAACAAGTTGTAGAAATTATTATCATTTGGAAAAAATGTTGATCCCATTAATGGCCATGAATTATAAATTTTTCCAGCATCCATACCCGAAACAAAAGCACCAACAATTATTTGTAAAAAAATCAAGATAATAAAAATCTCAGGTAATTTAAATTTTATATACCCATAATTAGAATTTGATTTAATTTTAAGATTGAAAATTTGCCAAAGTATGAGTGTTAAGATAATAAAGGCAGTCGTAAGGTGAAGAGATAATCTAAAATGGCTTACATCAATTTTATTAACTAATCCACTCATAACCATATACCAGCCTATAAATCCCTGAACACATATTAATAAAAATATAAATATATATGCTTTTGTTTTTTTGAAACCTAATTTGAAAACAAAATAAATTAATGGTATTAGAAAAAATAAACCTATTACTCTACCCAAAAATCTATGAGCCCACTCCCACCAAAAAATTACTTTAAATTCATCTAGCGACATATTGAAGTTTTGTAATTTATATTCAGGTATTTCCTTATATAAATTAAAATAAGCAACCCATTCAGTATTTGAAAAAGGTGGTAAAAATCCTTTAAATAATTCCCATTCAGTAATTGATAGACCTGAGTCAGTTAATCTTGTAAGTCCACCAACAACTATTATTGATGATACTAAGACAAACATAATAATTAACCAAAAAGACAGTAAATTTTCGATACTTTTATTTATGTACATATATGAATAAATATAATAATTATAATTAAATCCAAAAGATTAAATGTCGCCTAATAATAAAAAAAAATTAATTGTTTTAAGAAAAAAACTAGATTTACTTGATAATCAACTAATCAAAATATTAAAAAAGAGATTTAATGTTGTTCAAAACGTATTGAAGCTTAAAGAAAAAAAGAGTGAAATAATTGATAGAAAAAGAATTAATGTAATTTTAAATAACATTAAGAAAAAATCAAAAAGAAATAAAATAGATACTAAGATTACCCTTAAGGTATGGAAAAGCATGATTAACGCTTTTATTCAATACGAATTTAGAAATTTTAAGAAAAAGAAATAAGTAATTATTTACTATGTGGTGGAAGTTTTTTTTCAACAAAAACTTCATGCTTTCTTGTAGAAGGGTTATACTTTTTTGTTTTCAACTTGATTTTAGCTTTTTCACCACCAGCTGGTTTTTTTACATAATAAAAAAATGGGCTATCAGGTTTAGCCTCTGGAACTAATCTTACTTTAACGTGCGTTTTTTTTGCCATTTGAGGTTTTTAATTCCTTTATTAATCTATTAATTTTGTTTAACTTATACTTTAAATCTAGGGCATTTATAGTTTTATTTTCATTAGCGTCAATATCAAAAAAATCTTCATTTAATTGTTTTTTAGCACCAGAAATAGTCATTCCTTTCTCCTTAAGTAAGAACTTAATTTTCTTTAGAAGATCTATATTTTTATCATCATAGTGTCTTCTTTTATTTATTATAATTGGTTTTATTTGTTTAAACTCACTTTCCCAATAACGAATTGTATGAGTATTTTTTTTATTTCCAATAGAGTCTAATTCTAATATTTCAGCAACTTCACCAATTGTTTTATAGGCTTTCGAGCTTTTTTTCATTATCATTAATAAATTTTTTAAAATCTTTAGATGGTTTAAATAAAACCACATTTCTTTCTTTAATAATTTTTTCTTCCTTTGTTTGAGGATTCCTCCCTACACGACTCTTTTTAAAACGTATGTGAAAAGTTCCAAAATTAGATATCTTAACAATTTTGTACTTCTTAAGATTCTTGACAATATCAGACAAAATATCTTCAAGTATACTTTCTGACATTTTTTTTGAAAAACCTATTTGCATAAATACGGAATTGATTATTTCTTTTTTTGTAAGATTTACTCTCATTAAGTAATGATATTATGTTTAATTTTCTCTATCAAATTTCCATTAACAATTTTTTCACAAACTTTTAAAGAGTTAGAAAAACCAATATAATCTGTTGAGCCATGACTTTTAACCACAGGAGAGTTTAGGCCTATAAGAATTGCTCCATTATAAAGTCTAGGGTCTAATTTATCTTTTACCTTCTTTAAATTTTTTATATTTAAAAATGAAAGAACTTTTCCATATAAATTAGATGTCATTGAATTTTTTACTTCTTTCATTATAAAGTTTGCAGTTCCCTCAGCTGTTTTAAGAGCGATGTTTCCAGTAAAACCATCAGTTACAATAACATTTACATCCCCTGACATAATATTATTACCTTCTATATAGCCAGCAAAATTAAATTCACTGTTTTTTTTTTCGTTTAAAGTTTTGTAAGCACTTTTTATTGTTTCGTTACCTTTAATATCCTCGGAGCCTATATTTAATAATGCCACCTTTGCCTGATCTTTGGGAAAAAGTGCTTTAAACAAAGATGAACCCATTATTGCAAAATCAATCAGATTTTTTTCACTACACTCTATGTTTGCTCCGAGATCAAGCACAACATTCATTCCTGATTTATTCGGCCATAAAGCTGATAAAGCCGGCTTATCTATATTCTCGATCATTTCCAAATTCATTTTTGCAATAACAAATAATGCTCCGGTGTTTCCTGCTGATATTATTATATCTGATTCTTTTGATTTAACACTTTCTATTGCCTTCCACATGCTTGAGTTTTTTCCTTTTCTAGCAGCTGCTAACGGAGAATCAGTATCAAGAATTTTATCTCTTGTGTCAAAAATCTTAAAAGAGTTATTTTTTAAATCTTTTAACAATTCCTTAATTTCTTTTTCATCACCAAATATATTGTAATTTACATTTTTTGTTGATTTGGAGTGATGCATTATTCCATCTATGGCTTTTTTTGGTGAACCCTCCCCACCCATTGCATCAACTGCAATATTTAAAACTTTAGTCATATAGAAAATTTATTCCTTAGGATCTAATACCTGTCTACCTTTATAGGTACCACTTTTTAAATCTAAATGATGTGAAAGACGGTACTCACCTGATTTTTTGTCTTCAATTACATTTTTCGTATTGAATTGAATATGAGATCTTCTTTTTCCAGCTCGTGATTTAGTTGTTTTACGTTTTGGTACAGCCATAATTTAGAATTTATGATTAAATACACTCTTTGTAAATGATTTTAAAGAAGTTTTCGATAAATAAATCTCGAAGTTATTTAAATAATTTACTATTTTTAGATGATTGCCTTTTAAATTGTAGTAAAATCCTAGAATTTCACCTTTTTTCACATTTTCTAAATTATTCCAATCATCAATTTTATCTAAAATTGAATAAAAGATATTAATGTAGTCTTTCATTTTTTTATTAATTGATACGTCACCATATCCAATTTCTCTTAAACTTAGCTCAATTTGTCTAAAAAAATAATCATAAAATTTTTGAAGATACTCTTTGTCAGTATTATCTTTATATCGACGTAAAAAGAAAGCAAAATGAAACAATAGCATTAGTATTCTATCAGAAAAAGTATCCTTGTCGGTAAAAATAGAAAAAAGACTTTTATTTCTAGAGAGATTTACTAAATTATTATATAAATTTATAAATTCTTTTATCATGAAAAATATATTTCTTATATCTTTATTCTTAATAATATCAAATTGTTCTTTAAATCTTGTAGATGACCATCATGGTGTTTATTTTATAGAAAAAAAAATGAAAAAAATAAAAGTTAATACAACAAATAAAAACGATTTGATTAAGATTTTTGGAGAACCTTCGACTAAAAGCTCATTTGATAATGATGTATGGATTTATATAGAGAGGAAAATTACTAATACGCATTTTTTTGGAAAAAGAGAATTGATTGTAAATAATGTTCTTGTTGTGGAAATAGATGATAGAGGTTTATTAGCAAAAGTTGAATTCTTTAATAAAGACGATATGAAAAAAATTAAATTTGATAAAGAAAAAACAGAAATTACTTATGGAAAAAGAAGTTTTGTATACGATTTCCTCGCAAGTATGAGACAAAAAGTTAATGACCCTCTCGGTGTTAGAAAAAAAAGAAGAGAAGACAGTAAAAAATAAATTACCCAGCGATAACTGCTAAAAGTAATAAAGCAACTATATTCGTAATCTTTATCATTGGATTAACTGCAGGTCCTGCTGTATCTTTATACGGATCACCTACTGTATCACCTGTAACTGCTGCTTTATGAGCTTCAGAACCTTTTCCACCATAATTTCCATCTTCTATATATTTCTTAGCGTTATCCCAAGCGCCACCTCCTGCTGTCATGGAAATTGCAACGAAGAGACCTGTAATGATCACACCAAGTAACATTGCACCTACAGATGATAGTGCTGCAACTTGACCTCCGATTTGATAGATTATTAAATATAAAACTATTGGTGATAAAACAGGTAAAAGAGATGGTATGATCATTTCTTTAATAGCTGCTTTTGTTAGTAAATCGACTAGTTTGCCGTAGTCAGGTTTTGCTTTTCTTTTCATTATACCAGGTATCTTCTTAAATTGTCTTCTGACCTCAATTACAACTGCACCACCTGCCCTTCCAACTGCTTGCATACCCATAGATCCAAATAGATAAGGCAACATACCACCAACTAAAAGACCTACAACAACAAATGGGTTTGATAGATCAAAGCTTACAACAACATTTTCTAATTTTGATCCAGAAAGGCTTGAGAAAAATTTAATATCTTCTGTATAAGCTGCGAATAAAACTAACGCTCCTAAACCTGCTGAACCAATTGCATAACCTTTAGTTACTGCTTTTGTAGTATTACCCACTGCATCTAATGCATCAGTAGTTTTTCTTACATTCTTAGGCAAATTAGACATTTCGGCTATTCCACCAGCGTTATCTGTTACGGGTCCATAAGCATCTAATGCGACTACCATTCCTGCTAATGCTAACATTGCTGTTACTGCAATGGCTATACCATATAAGCCTGCTATGAAATTAGTTAATAAAATTCCACCTACAATAATTAGTGCTGGAATTGCTGTTGCCTCCATTGAGACAGCTAATCCTTGAATTACATTTGTACCATGTCCAGTCGTAGATGAAGATGCAACACTTTTTACTGGTCTATAATTTGTACCAGTATAATATTCTGTTACCCATATAAGTAGACCTGTAATTATCAATCCAATTACACTGCAGTAATAAAGACTTAAGCCAGAAAATTGTTTGTTATTTATTGAATAAACTTTATCTAAACCTAAAACATAATCTGTAAGCGGATATAAAATTAATAAAGATGTTACTGCAGTAACAATGAAACCTTTATAAAGAGCAAGCATTATATTTTTTGATGAACCCAGTCTAACAAAAAATGTACCAAGTATTGAAGTAACTATACAAGCGCCTCCAATAGTAAGAGGATAAACCATCATCATTAAATCATTTTGGAAAAAAATTGAGGATAAAACCATTGTAGCAACAATAGTTACTGCGTAAGTTTCAAATAAATCAGCTGCCATTCCAGCACAATCACCAACGTTGTCACCAACATTGTCTGCTATTACAGCCGGGTTTCTCGGATCATCTTCTGGAATTCCTGCTTCAACTTTTCCAACTAAATCTGCACCAACATCAGCTCCTTTTGTAAAAATTCCACCACCTAGTCTTGCAAAAATAGAAATGAGGGAAGCGCCAAATCCTAACGCAATGAGTGCATTTATTAGTTCTCTTTTATCAACATTAAATTTTAAAAGTAAATAATAATAAACAGCTATTGATAATAAAGCTAACCCAGCTACTAACATTCCAGTAACTGCACCAGATTTAAATGCAATTGACAAACCTTTTGATAAACCTTTTCTAGAAGCTTCTGCAGTTCTAACGTTAGCCTGAACTGAAACTAACATTCCTACATAGCCGGCAATACCAGATAAAGCAGCACCAATTAAGTAACCTAAACCCACTAAGAAACTAAATGAAAAACTTATAATAACAAGAACTACCAAGCCAACGATCGCGATGGTTTTATATTGTCTATTTAAATACGCTTTTGCACCAATTTGAATTGCAGATGCAATTTCTTGCATCTTGGAATTTCCTGTACTTGAAGCTAAAATATTTTTTCCTGTAAAGTATCCGTAAACTATTGATAAGATACCTGCTAGTATTGTATAGATTAAAATTGTTTCGACATTGTAGTTCATAAATTCCTTATGTATTAAAAGTTTCTATTTAAAAAAAATGGACATTACAAAAATAAGTATAAAAGGCAATATAATATTAGTTAAAATTGATGAGTATAACCAAGGTTTTTATTTATTTTAAACTTCTTATTACCTTTTAAAATAGAGGAATCTTGGTGTTTTTTTAAAATTTTGCCGATTCTTTGAATTTTAAGTTTTTTATTTTTAGCGTATTTATTGATTAAAGATCGGTTTTTTTTATGAGAGGTAAAAATAATTTCATAATCGTCACCGTTAAAAATTGTATTTTCAACTTTAATTTTTTTATTTCTACTTAAAACTTTTTTGAGTTGATTTGATAATTTAATGTCATCCAATTTAATTGAAAAACCATGTTTCTGTTGTCTTATCATTTTTTTTAGGTCAATCAACAAACCATCGGATATATCAATAGAGGTATTTGCGAATTTTTGTAAGAGATTTACCATCTTCAAATTTATAGATGGCATATAAAATTTAGAAATAAAGTATTTTTTCAATAGTTTTGGTATTGAAATTTTTTTTTTCAAAATCTGAAGACCTATGAAACTATCGCCTAAGTGGCCAGTAATGTATATATCATCTCCAATCATTGAGTTGTGTCTTTTTACTATCTTATTGGAAAATCCTATAACACAACATGTGAAAGAGTTGGTATTAGAATAAACGGTATCACCACCAGATAATTCAATATCAAACCGTTTCTGTTCCAGTAATAAAGAGTTTGACATTTTTTTTAAATTTTTGTTTGAGAAAGATTTTGAGTTACCACTCGCTGATATAAAATAATATTTTGGTTTAACACCCTTACAAATCAAATCCGATAGTGACGATCTTAAAATCTTTTTAATTACAAGATCAGGTGCTTTAAAATTAGGAAAGTGTACTTTTTCAACATAAGTATCAATTGATACTGCTAATTTGTTGGACTTATCAAAAAATATATCATCGTTTAGACCTTGAGATGAACTTTTTTTTTTAGTTAATCTTTTAAGAAATTTGTCGATTAATTGAACTTCATTCATTTAAGCTCTGATTTTATTTGATATTTTATCTAGTAATGCATTAAGATATTTTGTTTGTGATAAATCTATAAAATAATTAGATGCATTTAGATATTCTTTGATAATTATTTTTGAAGAAACATTCGGTTTATATAAAAATTCAAAAATAGCACTTTTAATTATAATTATGAAAATTTTATCTAGTTTTTTTATTTTAATGTCATTTTCTAAATGTATTTGAATTTCATTATCAATTACTTCATTTCGTTCAATTGTACCCTTTACAACATCCTTGATAAATTTTTTAAATCTGTGTTTAGGAAATGTTAATTCCTCTTCTTTATTAAAAAATTTTCCATATAATTTTTGAATTATAATTACTCTTGGATTGTTTTTTGGACTGTATTGTGGCTGCATCTTTCTAGTTATCGCTAATCAAAAGTTCAATTGCTGCATCAGCGGCTTCTTTACCTTTATTCTTATTTGATTTATCGGCACGTTCAATTGCTTGGTCTTTATTTAAGCAAGTCAGAATTCCATTTCCAATAGGTTTTTTACTTTCGATTGACAATTTCATTATTGCATCTATTGAAGATTTACTGATAAAATCAAAATGAGGCGTTTCACCTTTGATGACACATCCTAAGGCTACAAAAGCATCATATTTTTTTAAATTTTTTGATATCGCATATGGTATTTCGAAAACACCTGGAACATAAATAATCTTTGTTTTAATTTTTTTTTTATGATTGTTTAGAACATCATTTGCACCACTAACTAGCATATTGATTATATCTTCATAATATTTTGATGCGACTATACAAATTTTTTTCATTTTATAATTTCTTGTTTAGTAATTCTAATTCCAAAACCTTCTAAGCCAATAACTTTTTTTGGCGATCTAGTAACTAATATCATATTTTTAACTCTTAAAGCTTTAATTATTTGCGCACCAATACCATAGTTTCTAATTAGTTTATCAGTGCCTATTTTATTTTTCTTATCAGATTTAAAGTCTCTTAAAGTAGATGATACAGATTTTAAATTAGAGTCTCTTATAAATACTAATATACAATTATTATAATCTTTAAAATAATCTAATGTATTATTAAATGAATTAGGCAATCTCTTTCCTAGTAAATAATTTTCAACCAAATTGGAAGATATAACTCTAACTCTAGTATTTTTACTGGGGCTGATTTTACCTTTTATTAGTGCAAAATGTTCAGAACCATCAAGTTGATTTTCAAAAATTTTAATTTGATATTTTTTATTTTTAATTACAATTTTGTCAGTCTTTTTAAGCTTAATTAATTTTTCATTCTTTAATCTATAAGAAATTAAATCTTCTATTTTTGCTATAGCCAATTTATGTTTATTAGCAAATTCAAAAAGCTCTTTGCCTTTTGTCATTACCCCTTTATCGTTCATTATTTCACATATAACTGCCGAAGGATTTTTTTTGGCTAGTTTTGAAATATCAACTGATGCTTCTGTATGGCCTGCTCTTACTAAAACTCCACCATCCTTTGAAATGATTGGAAATATGTGTCCTGGCGAAACTATATCTTTTTTTTTAACATTTGTTTTTATTGCTGTTCTAATTGTTAAAGACCTATCTTTAGCAGAAATACCAGTTGTAACACCCCGTCTTGCCTCTATCGATACTGTAAAGGCTGTTTGGTTTCTTGATTTATTTATTGGTGACATGAGAGAAAGATTTAATCTTCTAGCTTGCTTATTCGTTAACGCTAAACAAATTAATCCTCTTCCATATTTAGCCATGAAATTAATTTTTTTTGGAGAAATATTTGAAGCTGGTATTACTAAATCACCTTCATTTTCTCTATGTTCATCATCCACAAGGATATACATTTCACCTTTTTTGGCTTTACGAATAATGTTCTCTACAGAGCTAAATTTTTTTGTTTTCATAAAATTTTTTTACATATTTTGAAAGAATATCTATTTCAATATTAACAATATCATTAACCTTTAAATTTGATAAATTAGTAAGTTTTAAAGTATGAGGAATACACCAGATTTGAAAGTTATTACCTTTTATTTTTGATATTGTTAAAGAAACTCCGTTTATAAGTATTGAGGCTTTAGGTATTAAATATTTTGAAAATTTATTTTCAATTTTAAATTCTAATACAATTGATTTACCCACTTTTTTAATTTTTTTTAGTAAAGAAGTACAATCAACATGGCCTTGGCATATATGACCTGAAATATCTTGACCATATTTTAAAGGAAGTTCAAGATTTATCTTTTGACCAATTTTAAGATGCTTAAATTTTGATTTATTAATACTTTCTTTGGATAGATAAAATTCTAATAAATCTTTTCTTTTTGAAACCAATGTAAGACAAACACCATCACATGCAATGGATGAACCAATATCTTTTTTGTCTAATTTAAGCTTGCTCTTTATAAATATTTTTGTACCTGCGTTTAATTTCGAAAATTTTGATACAGTTCCCTGTTGATATATAATTCCATTAAACATTTTTTAAATAAATCTTGTAATTTTGTTTTTATCAAAATACTGATTGATATTACTCTTAATTCTAAATTTTTTTGATAATTTATAAACTATTTTTTTAATGTTTAATTTACCAGATTGTCTCAATTTATTATCTGTTTTTATTAAATAAAATTCATTAAATAAATTTTTATCCAACATTTTGTTTGTGAACTGATTTCCACCCTCAACTAATAAAAAACGAATATTGTTTTGGTATAAAATTGACATGACTTTTCTTAAGTCAAATTCACCATTTTTTTGGAGTTTAACATTGATTAGTTTTGCCTTTTTACTCTTCAGAAACTTTATCTTTTTTTTATCACCTGAGTTATAAAAAATAATAATTTTAGTATTCTTTGATTTAAAAATATTTGCGTTTTTTTTTACTTTTAAATTTTTATCTATAATAACTTTTATTGGTGAATACTTATTTAAACCAGATAATCTACAATCCAATAATGGATTGTCTTTGTTAATTGTCTTGTAAGTGACTAATATAGCTTGATTTTTATATCTGAGATAATGAGAGAAAGATTGAGTATATGTATTAGAAATATATTTTGACTTAGAACTTTTAATAAAAAAATCTTTTGAGCATGCTATTTTTCCTACTACATATGGTTGTTTATATTTTCTTTGAAAAATATAAGGTTTATAAAATTCATTAATCTTTGGTACATTAATATTTTTAACTTTGATTTTTTTTGATTTCAGAATTTGTTTAGCTCTTTTTGAGGATCTCTCATCGATATCATGAGCACCATAAACAAGCCTTGAAATTTTTTTATCTATTATAATGTTAGTGCAAGGGGGTGTTTTTCCATAATGACTACAAGGTTCTAAAGTTACATAAAGAGATGAACCCTTGGTTATTTTTTTGTCAATTTTATTTAATAAACTAAACTCAGAATGAGGTGTTCCATTATAACCTGTGGAAGCTAACGAAATAATCTCATCATCTTTAACAAGAACACTTCCAACAGAAGGATTTGTCCCTGTTAAACCTTCCATATTTTTTGCTAAATTCAAAGCTAAATTTAAATAGAGCTTATCTTTTTTTGAAGACATCTATTTTGTCTACAAATTGTACAAAGTCTTTTTCTTCTCTAAAATTTCTATAAACAGATGCAAATCTTACATAAGCTACTGGGTCTAAATTTTTTAAACCATCCATAACCATTTTTCCAATTGCGTTAGAAGAAATTTCATTTTGACCTATTTCTTCAAGAGCTCGAGAAATATTTGTTATAAATTTCTCGACTGTGTCAGTGTCAATGGGTCTTTTTTTTAAAGCAATGTAAATTGATTTTGATAATTTATCTCTATCAAATGGAGACTTTCTTCCATTTTTTTTAACTACCATTAATTCTCTAAATTGAATTCTTTCAAAAGTGGTAAATCTTTCACCACAAATACATAATCTTCTACGTCTGATAGTTGTGCCATCTTCAGTTGGACGTGAATCCACAACCGATGTTTCACCTTTTTTACAAATTGGACAAATCATTTACTATTTTAAATTTTTATAAATCGGAAATTTAGAACACAAAGAAATTACTTCTTCTCTTACCTCTTGTTCAATCTTACTATTGTCTTCTGGATTTGCTGATAAACCTTTTATTGTTTTGGTTATTAGTTCACCTACTTTTTTAAATTCATCTAAACCGAAGCCCCTCGTAGTTGCAGCTTGAGTTCCTAATCTTATCCCAGATGTTATCATTGGACTTTCTGTATCATATGGAATTCCGTTTTTATTACATGTTATGTTAGCTTTACATAAACTGTCAGCTGCAATATTTCCTTTTACATTGAATGGTCTTAAGTCTACCAACATTAAATGGGTATCTGTTCCGCCTGAATATATTTTAAAACCATTGTTTTTTAATGTCTCTGCTAAAATTTTTGCATTAGCCATTACATTTGAAATATAATTTCTAAATTCTGGTTTTAATGCTTCAAGGAACCCAACTGCTTTTGCAGCAATTATGTGCATCAAAGGTCCACCTTGATAACCTGGGAAAACTGCAGAATTAAATTTTTTAGACAAAACTTCATTATTAGTTAAAATAATTCCACCACGTGCACTTCTAAAAACTTTATGAGTTGTTGAAGTAACAACGTCAGCATACTCCACTGGATTTGGATATCCTTTACCTGCAACTAAACCAGAAAAGTGAGCCATATCTACCATAAAATATGCTCCTACTTTATCTGCAATCTCCCTAAACTTTTTAAAATCAATTTGTCTAGAGTACGCACTTCCACCTGCAATTATAAGTTTTGGTTTGTTCTCAACAGCAAGTTTCTCTATAGATTCATAATCTAATAATTCTGTTTTTTTATCCACATCATATGCGATAGCATTAAACCATTTACCTGAAACAGATGCTTTTGATCCGTGAGTAAGGTGACCGCCAGAATTTAAACTCATTCCCATTATAGTATCACCTGGTTTTAGTAATGCTAAGAAGACTGCTCCATTAGCTTGAGCTCCGGAATGAGGTTGGCTATTAGCAAATTTACAATTAAATAATTTCTTTAGTCTTTCGTTAGCTAAGTTTTCAGCTACATCAACATGATCACATCCGTTATAATATCTTTTTCCTGGATAACCCTCAGCATATTTATTAGTTAATACAGATCCCTGAGCTTCTAGAAGAGCATTAGAAACAATATTCTCTGATGCAATTAGTTCAATGTGTTGCTGTTGCCTAGCTAATTCATCATTAATAGCTTTATATATTTCTGGATCAGTATCTGATAAGTTTTTTTCAAAAAAGTTCTGATACTCTATATTTGAATATTTACCTTCACTAGACATAATTTATTTTATTTTTTTTACCCTTCTCAAGTGTCTACCACTTTCGAATCTAGTTTTCAAAAAAATATTAACACAATTTAAAGCTAATTTTGCGCTAATAAGTCTCGATCCTAAAGCGATTATATTGGCATCATTATGTAATCTCGATAATTTGGTATTTTCAATGCTATAACACAATGCGGCCCTTATATTTTTAACCTTGTTTGCGACTATTGACATTCCAACACCTGATCCACAAACCAAAATCCCACGATTTTTTTTACTTTTTGCAACACTTTTTGCTAATTTTTTTGCAAAATCTGGATAATCTACAGAATTATCATTACTGGGACCTAAGTCGAAAATTTTTAATTTTTTCTTTTTTAATGAATATTTTATTTTCTCTTTTAGTTTAAATCCAGCGTGGTCTGAAGATATATAAATTTTATTCAAATTAATTAAATTTGTAATCAAGCACACAAGCAACAAGATGAATTCTATTCTCTTCGCCACCATTAAATGCATTGTGATACTTTTTATTATTCGTAATCCAAACTGATCCATCAGCTGGCATGTGCTTAGCTACATTATCTATTACCATTATACATCCAGGGTTTGTAATAATTGGAATATGTAGTCTAGGCTCCGGATCACGATGCCAACTTAAAGTAGATCTTGGTTCCTTCAATAATAATCTTACTCTGCCTAATTTATATTTTTTTGATAATTCTTCATAAACAGTTTTAAAATAAGTATCTTTATATTCATCTATGAACTGTGTGTACTTTTCTTCGTCAATCATTTTATCCCTTGAAACTTCTTTTCCATCACTGCTTGGTTTCGTCCAAAATACTCCACGAACATTATTTCCTTTGATTGACTCTGGATCTCCTGGTATTTGATTTAATGAAATTCCGGCAAAGTGAGGAATTCCTAGACTTGTATCAAAACCTTTTAGGTTTAAAACTTTTGTGCAAGCTTCTCTAAGTTTGGTAATATCGAATTTGATATCTTGTTTTTGAAAATCGTTAAATGATAGTGACATTTTATAACTTTTTTATTAATAGCTTATAAACTATTTTTATATATATTACTATTGTCGCATTAAAAAACATTGAGAATGATTATCACTGGTAAATACCCCAAATTGAGAATGAGAAGATCAAGAAAAACTGATTGGATGAGAAGATTAGTTAGAGAGAATTCTCTTTCTAGCAATGATTTTATATTACCGATCTTTGTAACAGAGGGAAAAAATAAAAAAATTCCAATTAAAAGTATGCCTGAAGTTTTTAGATATAGTGTCGATAAACTTGGTCATATTGTTGATAGAGCCCTAAAACTTAAAATTCCAATGGTGGCAATTTTTCCTCAAACAAATAGTGGTTTAAAAGACTCTTATGGTAGCGAAGCTTTAAATGAAAATAATTTAGTTTGTAAGGCTATTAGAAAAATTAAAGATAAATACAAAAATGAAATCGGTATAATGACTGATGTAGCTTTAGATCCATATACATCTCATGGACATGATGGAATTTTACGAGATAAAAGAATTCTTAATGATGAAACGATAGAAATATTAATTCAACAATCTCTTTTACAAGCTCAAATGGGTAGTGATGTTATAGCGCCATCAGATATGATGGATGGGCGTATTGGTGAGATTAGACAGGAGCTTGATAACAATTCGCTTAAAGATATTAAGATATTATCTTATGCTGTAAAATATGCATCTTCTTTTTATGGTCCCTTTAGAGATGCAGTTGGATCAAAAAAATCTTTAAAAGGTGACAAAAAAACATATCAGATGGACTTCAGTAATTCCGAAGAAGCTTTAAGAGAAGTGGCATTAGATATTAAAGAAGGAGCAGATCTTGTTATGGTGAAACCTGGTCTTCCCTACCTAGATATAATAAAAAAAGTGAAAGAAAATTTTAAAATACCAGTTTTGGCTTACCAGGTTTCAGGTGAATATAGTTTGTTAATGAATGGTATTAACAAGGGATTAATAAGTGAAAACTCTATTTATGAAACACTTATGTCATTTAAAAGAGCTGGCGCAAATTCAATTATTTCATATTTTGCAGATAGAATAGACAAAATTATTAAAAATTAAGATTTAAAATCGTCTATGAATTTTTTTCTTTGATGAGGAAAATTAATACTATTAGGTAAAAAAAGATTTGTTTGTAAATACTCGCTTATAAGATTCAAACCGTCTATAATATCTTGATTATTTACATTATCTCCACTTTTGGAAATAAGAAAATTAGGAACTTTAATTTTTTTTAGATTTGTAGTAATAAAAAATTCATCCTTTCCGTTTGACTCTTTTTTTGCATATTTCTTTACATCTAAGTCAAAACCAATCAATCTTAGAAAATCAAGTTCCCAAAAAATATAATCTATATACCAATCTTCTTTTTCTAGAATTGAAAATAACTTATGAACCAGCTCATAAATTGATGTATTCTCTTGATTTTCTACAGTTAGTAATTTTACTAAATTTAATGCTGCATTAATGCAATACATAGATCTTTTTTGGGAGAAAAATATTGGAGTGTTTACTTTTAAAATTTCAACTTTAAAATATCCAAAACTGTCATCACTTTTCGAATTATAATTTAAGTGAAGCTCATTACCAATTTGTAAATAGTTTTTGATTTTTTTTGATGATGCTCCAAAAATAATACCAGAGCACTTACCATGATTTTTAGTATAGAAATTAACAATCGTTGAATTTTCTTGAAATTTATTCTTTGATAACAAAATACCTGTATCTGTCCAATTCATTTTTTAAAGGTATCCAATAATTTTAAAGCAGCTTTCTGTTCGGCTTCTTTTTTAGAGTTACCAATTCCCAAATATTTTTTTGAATTTTTTATTTTGACTGAAACTTTTATAACAGGTTTATGTCTTGGGCCTTTGTTTTCTACTACATTATAAATTGGGAGGGTTTTATACAATTTAAGAGAATATTCTTGAAGCATTGTTTTTGGATCTCTATAAATTGTTAATTTTTCATTCAGAAATCTTTTCCAGTAATTTAAAATGAATTTTTCAGTTACTTCTAATCCTTGATCTAAATACAAGGCACCAACAATTGATTCAACTGTATCTGCTAAAATTTTATTCTCTATTTTTGAATTTTCTTTGTTGTCTCCTACTAAAACATAATCCTTTAAAGATAAATAATTAGAAATTTCAACACATCTTTTCCTATTAACTAATGATGCCAATTTTTTATCAAGATCTCCTTCTTTATCATTTGGAAATAATTTATATAAATTCTTTGATATAATTAATCCTAATACTCTATCACCTAAAAATTCTAATTTTTCATTGTTATTAAGTGGATTATTACTTTTATGTGTTAGGCTTTGTAATAGAAGATTTTGATTTTTAAATTTAACACCTATTATTTTTTCAAAAGAACTTATATTTTTTTTCATTATCTAATTTTTTTAAACAATCTGTCTAATCTAAAACTTTTATTCCATTTCCAAAACTCAATAAATCTTCCTATTTTTTTGTCTGTTGAAAAAAAAATAAATCTAGCCTTACCAACAATATTATCGCGGTGTACATAGCCAACACTTGTTAAAAATCGACTATCCTTTGAACAATCTCTATTGTCTCCTAAAAAAAAATAATGATTATCAGGTACAACAAATTCATCTGAATTTTGGTACGATCCAAAATTATTATAAGCAGTTAAATATTTTTTATTTTCTATTTTTTCTTCAAAAAGATTTGTTTCTAAAACTTCACCACCACAATATATTTCATTTTCTAACTTTACTTTTGATTTAAGGATTTCAACATCATTAAGATATAGATTACCGTCTATAAATTGGATCTTGTCTCCTGGTCCACCTATAAGTCTTTTAATATAATCGGTTCTGTTATCCGCGGGAGTTTTGAATACAATAATGTCTCCTCTTTCTGGTTCATCAAAAAAAATACGTTTTTTAATAGGTCCTAAACTAAAAGGAAACGAATGCTTGCTATATCCATAAGTATATTTAGTTACAAAAATTCTATCTCCTACCAACAAAGTAGGCTCCATTGATGATGACGGAATATAAAAAGGTTGAATGAATAAAGACCTAATTACAATAGCAATTATTAAAGCATAAAAAATAGTTTTGATATTATCTAAAATTTTTTGTTTCATTTAATCTTTTGAGTTATAACGTATGCAACTGAATATTCTCTTTCATCTGATAATGACAGAAAAATTTTAACTTTTTTCAATTTAAGTTTTCTTTTTAATATATCTTTTAACTTATTGCTTAAAGTAAGGTGGGGTTTACCACTTCTTTTTTTTGATACATTTATATCTTTAAAATTAATATTATGAGCAAAACCAGTACCAAGAGATTTTACAAAAGCTTCCTTGGCAGCGAATCTTTTTGAAAAAAACAAAACTTTCTGATTAATTTTTTTTGAGTCTTTAATTTCACTAGATGTGAATATTCTATTAATAAATTTTTTGTTTTTGATAAGTTTTTTTATACGACTATTTTTAACAATGTCTGTCCCTACACCAAAAATATTTAAAGTCATCTCACGATCTTTTTGAATTCTTTAATAATACTGGGCATACCAGACTCCAAACTTTCACCTATGATAAAGTGACCAATATTAAATTCTTTTATGTATGGAATTTTTCTCAAAATTTTTGTTGTTTTGTAATCTAAGCCGTGTCCTGCATGTACTTCAATGTCATAATCAAATGCTAATTTACTTGCATCTTTAATTCTCTTTAGTTCATTTGAAAATTTTGCACCTTTTTTAACTAAAATTGATATTTTTCCTGTGTGCAGTTCAACGCATTTCGTTCCTATTTTTTTCGAGATCTCAATATTTTGTTTTGAAGGGTCTATAAATAAACTTGTTCTAATTTTAGCTTTATTAAGTCTGGATATAATTTTTTTTAAATTATGAAAATTTTTTTTTAAATCTATTCCCCCTTCTGTGGTAATTTCTTTTCTTTTTTCTGGTACTATACAAACATAATTAGGCATGTTTCTAAGAGCAATTTTTAACATTTTGTTATTACATGCCATCTCTAAGTTTATTTTAATTTTTTTTTTACAAAGTTTTTTTAAATCTAAATCTTTAATATGTCTTCTGTCTTCTCTAAGATGAACTGTTATAGAGTCAGCTCCAGAATTAATTGCAATATCTGCAAACTTTAAAATATTTGGATGATCTTCCCCTCTAGCATTTCTTAATGTAGCCACATGATCAATGTTAACACCAAGTTTAGACATTATCTTAGATATCTGCTTCCTGGTTTTGTAATTTGAATATTCTTCAAAGGAGTTGGTAATTTATTTCTCTTATAAACAGGAATATCTAATCTTACTTGAGATATAATTTTTTTGGACATTTTTAATTTTTTCGACCTGTCTATTAAGCAAGCAATTCCAACAAACTTTCCACCAAATTTTTTTATGAGTCTTACACACTCCAATGAAGATTTTCCTGTAGTGATTACGTCCTCTACTATTAATACTTTTGCTTTTTTTTTAATATTAAAACCTCTTCTTAGTTTAAATTTTTTATCTACTCTTTCACAAAAAATAGTCTCTTTTTTTAATAATCTTCCTACCTCATAACCAATAATTACACCTCCCATTGCTGGAGATAGAATAATATCAAAACTTTTAATATTTCTTTTAATTTTTGTTGCCAAGGAACTTATAAATTTTTTAGCTTGAGTTGGTTTGCTTAAAAGCTTAGCACATTGAACATATTGGGGTGAATGTAGACCAGATGAAAGTACGAAGTGTCCCTCTAAAAGAGCGTCAGTTTTTCTTAAAACTGCCAAAGAATTTTTTAAAGAAAGCATATTTTTTGTTTTTGTGTCTAATAATTTTAAATTTATACTCTCTTTGTTTTAACTCACTTATTAATTTTGTAAAGTTTTTGAGATCAGAAATAATTAGATTAAATCTAAAATTAATAGAGGTTTTAGTTTTTTCTACCATTTCAACACTAGAAATGTTTACATGATTTTCTCCAATCATAGTTGTCACTGTTCCGAGAACACCTGGTTTATCAGGTAACGAGATCCAAAGAGTAGTATTATATATTTTGTCAGTTGGTTTAGAATTTTCTCTATATTGCCAATATCTCCTAATTGCGGCTCTCGCTTTACCTGTTTTAGCTGAGCTTAACCAATGTAAAGATGGTGACTCTTTCTTTGATGTTATAATCTTAACCACATCACCATTTCTTAGGATACTTTGTAAATGACTGTCTTTACCATTTATTTCTGATCCAATAGCAGTATCTCCAACTTGTGTATGTACTGCGTACGCAAAATCTATTGGAGTAGCATCTTTTGGAAGTTTGATAACAGATCCCTTTGGTGTAAAACAAAACACATTTTCTTGAAACATCTGAAGTTTAGTATATTCATAAAAGTCCTCTGGATTTTCATTTCTCTCAATTATTTCAACTAGATCTTTCAACCAATCGTATTCTTTCCAAGTTAAAGAATTGAATTTTTCAGAAGATTTATATTTCCAATGAGAAGCAATTCCTCTCTGAGCGTATTCGTGCATCTGCATTGTTCTTAATTGAATTTCAATAGGTCTTTTGTTTGGACCAATTATGGCGGTATGTAATGATTGATATTTGTTTATTTTAGGAGATGAAATATAATCTTTAAATCTTCCCGGTATACAATTCCACTTTTTGTGGAACACGCCCAAAGTCTTATAGCAATCTGATACATCGTCAACAATTACCCTAAATCCGATAATATCTGTGATTTGCTCTAGCGAAGTTCTTTTTTTTTGAATCTTTCTCCAAATAGAAAAAGGTGTTTTCTCTCTACCAAATATTTTAACATTTAATCCCTCTGCTTTTAAAATTTTTTGAAACTCCTCAGAAATCAAATTAAAATTTGAAATATTATTTTCTTTTATTTCATTAAGTCTTTCTTTAACGAGATTTCTTGCTTCAGGATTTAAAACTTCAAAAGAAAGATCTTCCAACTCATCTCTAATTCTATTCATGCCCATTCTGTCTGCTAATGGAGCATATATTTCCATCGTTTCTTTGGCTTTTCTAATTTGTTTTTCTTTTAATTTTACAAATTTAATTGTTCTCATGTTATGAAGTCTGTCAGCTAATTTTACAAGAAGAACTCTTATGTCTTTGGAGGTTGCTATGATTAATTTTCTAAAATTTTCAGCTTTAGAATCCTGTGCTGCTTGATTTTCAAATGCAGAAATTTTTGTGACACCTTCCACTAAATCAGCAACTTCTTGACCAAATTCTTCCTTGATTGTTTTATAAGTAGCTCTAGTATCTTCAATCGTATCGTGTAATAATCCAGTTGCAATAGTTGCGCTATCAAGTTTTAGATCTGAAAGAATATTTGCTACAGCTATTGGGTGAATAATATATGGCACACCTTCATCCCTTTTTTGTTTCTTGTGAGCCTCAAGAGCAAAATTATAAGCTTTAGTTAAAGTTGTCGGGTTTAAAAACTTATTATATTCCCTTACCTTATTTATTAATTCTTCAGATTTAAGCATATTTAATTATACCATTACTTTGATAAATCTTTATATCACTAATTGATTTGGAGTTTAACTTTTTTATTAAAATATCTATTTTTTGCTTATTTTTCGGATGTATCCAGTTTTTTTTTATTTCATATAATGGAATTAAAGTAAAATTTCTTTGATGCATTCTTGGGTGTGGAGTAATAATTTTTTCTCCTTTATGAATTATACTTTTACAAGTATTGTTGAAATCGATAATATCAATATCGCAAGTTCGTGGTGCGTTTTTTACACTTTTTTTTCTTCCTAATAATTTTTCAATTTTTTTAATTTTTTCAAACAAATCAATAATTGTTAAATCTGTTTTACATTCAATAATGAGGTTTAAAAATTTTGGATTAGATTGGTTTGGCCACGATGGTGTTTCATAAAGTTTTGAGACTTTAAGAAAGTAACAAAAATCTGATAAATGAAACTTAGTTTTTTCAATATTATCAGCTCTATTTCCCAAATTTGAACCTAGTGCCAGTATGATGGTATTATGACGATCTTCTAAAATATCTTGCTTTATCACGGTTCCAGTCCCTTGTTTTTTTTGTTTGTCGTTTATCAAATCTTTTTTTACCTTTTGCGACGGCAATCTCCAACTTTGCTCTCCCTTTTTTAAAATACATTTTAAGAGGTATAAGTGACAATCCATCTCTATTAACTTTACCAATTAATTTTTTTATCTCTCTTTTATTTAATAACAGCTTTCTCTCTTCTCTAGGATTATGGTTAGTAAAACTTGCCTCTTTATAAATTGGTATGTGTGAATTTACTAAAAAAAACTCACCATCTTTTTCAATAGCATATGATTCTGCTATATTTACTTTTCCTGCTCTTACAGACTTAATCTCAGATCCTTTTAATACAATTCCTGCCTCTAAAATTTCTTGGAAAAAAAAATTAAAAGATGCTTTTCTATTTAAACAAATTATTTTGTGTCCAGGTTCTTTTTTTACCATGCTACAATAATTTTGCAGACAATAATGCTTCTTTTACTTTTTCCTTAGTGGATTCTTGTATTTTAACTAATGGCAGTCTAACATCATCACTGCACAGACCTAAAAGTTTAGCTGCATATTTTGCAGGTGCTGGATTGCTTTCAATAAATAGAGCTTTATGAAGTGGTTGAAGCAAAGTATCAATTCTTTCAGCCTCTTTAATTTCATTATCAGAATTTGATTTTGAAAATTTTTGAAAATCAGAACATAGCTTAGGTGCTATATTTGCTGTAACTGAAATTATACCAACCCCTCCTCTTTTATTAAATTCAAAAGCAAGACCATCTTCACCAGTTAGCTGAATAAAATCAGGACCCAATTTTTTTAAAGTTTGATCAAGTCTATTTAGGTCTCCTGTCGCATCTTTTACACCTGCGATATTTTTAAGTTCATAAAGTCTTGCCATTGTATCGACTGACATATCAATAACGCAGCGACTTGGAATATTATAAATAATAATTGGCAAGCTTGTATTATCATTAATTGATTTATAGTGTTGATATAAACCTTCTTGTGTTGGTTTGTTGTAATATGGAGTAACTACAAGTACGCCATCAGCTCCTGCCTTTTCTGCATGCTTAGTTAGCGCGACAGCTTCAGTTGTAGAATTTGATCCAGTGCCTGCAATTACCGGAATTTTGCCTTTTGCTTCTTTAATACAAAGCTCAATGACTTTTTCATGCTCCTCATGGCTCAATGTGGGCGATTCACCAGTTGTTCCTGCAGGAACTAAACCATTTGTGCCATTTTCAATATGAAAATTTATTAGTTTGATATAACAATCTTCGTCTAATTTATTATTCTTAAACGGAGTTAATAACGCAACATTTGATCCTTTAAACATATAACTTTATAACATAGATTATCGATTCATTTACAAAAATATGATCTTTTTTAAAATATTTATCAAATTTATTTTATTCTTTCTGTTAATTTTAGGGTCGTATTCATTCGCTAGTGAGCTAATTATTCCACCGAAAAAACCAATTTTATCAACTGAAGTTAAAAAAAAGATTATATCAAAAAAGAACATCATACCTCCAATAAAACCTACTGCTAAAAAAGAGAAAGAAGTTCAGGAAGAAACAAAAGAAAAAATTGAAAAAGTAGAAACTGATAAAGATTTTCAGAATATAGGGATATTGCTACCTAAAAAGAAACCAACAATAATAGTTAAAAAAACAGAACCAAAAAAAGAGAAAGTTAAGAAATCTAAATACTATAGCAAAAAAGACGTTAAAATAGCTCAGCAGTCATTAGACCTAATTAAAAGAAAAAAATGGCAAAGTGCAATTAAAATTGCTTCTCGTGCAAAAGACAAGTCAATATATGATTTCACAATGTGGAGATATTTATTAGAGAGAAATAATAATGCAAATTATTCTGATTACAGTTCTTTTTTAAAAAGAAACGAAACTTATCCTCGTCGTGGTAGAATTGAATATCTGTCTGAAAAGAAATTATCAGTGAAAAAGATCGGTCACAAAAAAATAATAGATTTATTCGAGGATAAAAAACCATTAAGTGGATATGGAGAGATAGTTTTGGGGGAAAGCTTATTACAAGACGGGCAAAATATAGACGGTATAAAGTTGATTAAAAAGGGATGGATAACTGCCGATTTATCTAAAGCAGAACTTAGACCTACATATAAAAGAGTAAAAAAATATTTATCATCAGAAGACCATATTAAAAGGGCTGATTACCTTGCTTGGGAAAATAAATATTGGGATTTGAAAAGAATGTTAAGATATTTACCAAAAGAGTATCAACTTCTTTATAATGCAAGACAACTACTCATGAGTAAATCATATGGTGTGGACAATGCAATTTCAAAAGTGCCTGAAAATTTCAGAAATGACCCAGGTCTTAATTATGATAGATTAAAATGGAGAAGAAAAAGAGGTCGAGTAGATAGCTCATTAGAAATTTTGTTAAACATTAAAAATACTAAGAGTTATATGGTAAGACCAGACAAATGGTGGGTAGAAAGGTCAATTATTGGAAGATCGTTAATTTATAAAAAGAAATATCAAACAGCCTACAAAATTGTCAATAACCACTCATTAGAACAAGGAACTCCGGAATACGCTGAGGCAGAATGGTTTAGTGGATGGATTGCTTTAAGTTTTTTAAATGATCCAATTTTAGCAAGAGAACACTTTAAATCTTTTTATCAAAATGTTGGCTATCCAATTAGTTTATCTAGAGGAGCTTTTTGGTTAGGAAGAACATATGAACAACTTGGTGACCCAGTAACAGCTGACAAATATTATGGTGAGGCATCAAAATTCCCAACTACATACTATGGACAACTTGCTCACATGAAAATAAACCCTGATGAAACATTTTCTTTAAATGAAACGATGAAGCCAAATGAAAAGTACAAAAAAGAATTTAAGAATAATAAATTATATAAACTTGTTTATTTACTTTATGAAATTGAAAGAGATAAGTATACGAAACATATTTTACGTCATTTAGCACTTGATAATATAGAACAAGGTAGTGAAGTATTGGCAGCAGAACTGGCAACTGAAATTTCAAGGTATGATTTTGCAATTCAGATTTCTAAATTAGCATCCTATGAAAAAAGATTTCATAATCAATTTAATTATCCTGTCATTAGTACACCAAACATGGTTGGTGGAAGAAAAATTCCTAGCCCTGCATTAATACTTGCGGTTATAAGACAAGAAAGTGAATTTGATAGTAAAGCATATAGTTACGCTGGTGCTAGAGGTATGATGCAACTAATGACTTACACAGCTAAGCTCGTTGCAAAACAAGCAAAGTTACCTTATTCAAAATCAAGATTAACTTCAGATCCTGAGTATAATATAAATTTAGGGTCACATTATTTAGCAGGACTAATTTTAGAATATGATGGGGCCTACCCTTTTGCTATTGCGGCTTATAACGCAGGTCCTAAAAGAGTAAGATATTGGAAAAAAATAAATAAAAACCCTCAAAAGGATCAAGTTGATTATGTAGATTGGATTGAGCTTATCAAGTTTAAAGAAACAAGGAATTATGTTCAAAGAGTTCTAGAAAATTATAACGTTTACCGATACGTGCTAGAACAAAAGCCTATCAAAATGAAAGATTTTTTCGCTAATTACCCACTATACTAAAATCTAAAAAATGGCGGAAGGAGAGGGATTCGAACCCTCGGTACACCTTTTCAAGCGTACGGCGGTTTAGCAAACCGCTGGTTTAAACCAGCTCACCCATCCTTCCTTATATACTGTGTAACTTGAAATCATTGAATATTCAATATTTATCAAGTATTTTCTCAAAAATGAAAAATAAATATTCAATATTTTCTTTAATAAAGAATGCTTTTAGCAACCATGAAAATTGGCAAAGAGCATGGAGAGATCCTGAGCCTAAAAAAGAGTATGATGCTGTAATTGTTGGTGGCGGTGGTCATGGTTTAGCTACTGCATATTACTTGGCGAAAAAACATAATTTAACAAACATTGCTGTTGTTGAAAAAGGTTGGATTGGTGGAGGTAACACTGGAAGAAATACTACAATAATAAGATCAAATTATTTATGGGACGCTAGTGCAGGTTTATATGATCATGCTTTAAAAATTTGGGAAGGTTTGTCTCAAGAACTTAATTACAATGTTATGTTTAGTCAAAGAGGTGTAATGAACCTAGCCCATAATTTACAAGATGTAAGAGATTTAAAAAGAAGAACGCATGCAAATAGATTAAATGGTATTGATGCTGTTTGGTTGGAAACAGATGAGGTAAAAAAGTTTTGTCCAATAATAAATACTTCTCAAGATATTAGGTACCCAGTTTTAGGTGGTACATTACAAAAAAGAGCTGGTACAGCTAGACACGATGCTGTTGCTTGGGGCTATGCAAGAGGCGCTGATGAAATGGGTGTTGATATTATTCAAAATTGTGAAGTGAAAGGGATTAAAAGAAATGGTGATGCAGTTGAAGGTTTGGAAACAACAAAAGGTTTTATCAAAACTAAAAAAGTTGGAGTTGTAGCCGCAGGTCATTCAAGCGTTATAGCAAACATGGCGGGACTTAAGTTGCCACTTGAAAGCAAACCCTTACAAGCACTTGTATCTGAGCCAGTAAAACCAATTATTGATACTGTCGTAATGTCTAATGCTGTTCACGCATATGTAAGTCAATCAGATAAAGGTGAATTAGTCATTGGTGCAGGAACAGACTCTTATGTTTCTTACACTCAAAAAGGTAGTTTCAATATTGTAGAGGAGACACTTAAAGCTATTTTAGAATTATATCCAATTTTTAGTAGAATGAAGATGTTAAGACAATGGGGAGGAATTGTTGATATATGTCCTGATGCAAGCCCTATAATTAGCAAAACATCTATTAAAGGACTTTATTTTAATTGTGGTTGGGGAACGGGTGGATTTAAAGCAACACCTGGTTCTGGCGATTTATTTGCTCACACAATTGCTAATGATGAACCTCATAAATTAAATGCTGCATTTAACATTAATAGATTTGTAAGTGGTGATCTAGTAGATGAGCACGGAGCAGCAGCTGTTGCCCACTAATGTTTTTAATTAGTTGTCCATATTGCGGTGAAAGAGATCAATCAGAATTTGTTTCTGGTGGTGAAGCTCACATAGCAAGACCCAAACAGCCAACTGAATTAAATGATGATCAATGGGCAGAATATTTATTCATGAGAAAAAATATAAAAGGTATTCAATTTGAAAGATGGAACCATGTACATGGATGTAGAAAATGGTTTAATGTTGCTCGTGACACCTCAAACGATAAAATAGAAAAAATATACAAAATGGGTGAACAACCTCCAAAAATATAATGTCTAAAAATCTAAGAATAAATAATAAACATTTTGTAGATGAAACTAGGAAATTATCTTTTACGTTTAATGGAAAAAAATTATATGGTTATAAAGGTGATACATTGGCATCTGCCCTTCTGTCAAATGATATTCATCTTGTAGGAAGAAGTTTTAAATACCATAGACCAAGAGGAATAATGACTTCTGGTTCTGAGGAACCAAATGCAATTCTTCAAATTGGAAATGACGATGCTTTAACAGAGCCTAACGTACGAGCAACTGAAATCGAGTTATATGATGGTTTAATTTGTAATAGTCAGAATTGTTGGCCAAGTGTAAAATTTGACATAGGTGGGATAAATAACTTTTTATCACCCCTGCTCCCTGCAGGTTTTTATTATAAAACATTTATGTGGCCTGCAAGTTTTTGGGAAAAGTACGAATACTTTATTCGTAAATCTGCAGGTTTAGGAAAATCACCATCAAAACAAGACCCGGATATGTACGATCATAGATATATGCATTGTGACATCTTAATAGTTGGAGGTGGAGTTTCTGGTTTAATGGCGGCTAAAATAGCTTCTGATGATAATAAAAAAGTTTTATTGTTAGAGGATAAGGAATTACTGGGAGGTTCATTAATTTATGATGACAGTGATATTTCTAAGATCGATAATCAAAAAAGTAGTGAATGGTTAAAAAAACTCATTGATAATATTAAAAAGAACAAAAACATTACTATCAAAACTAGAACAAGTCTTGCTGCATATCATAATTACAACTTTTTACTAGCAAGGCAAAATTTAACTGACCATTTAAGTGTTAATGATCGTAATAATAAAATAAGACAAAGACTTTACAAAATAAGGGCAAAAAAAGTAATTATCTCCACGGGTGCAATAGAAAGACCTCAAGTTTTTCATAACAACGATAGACCCGGTATAATGTTGGCATCTGCTGTAAAAAAATACATAGACTATTATGGTGTGAGATGTGGTTTGGAAAATGTTATATTCACCAATAATGACAGTGCTTATGAAACAGCTTTATCTTTACATAAATCAGGGACAAAATTAAATGCAATAATAGACATTAGAGACAATTCATCTTCAGAAATAGTAAATCAAGTTAAAAATCTAGGAATACAAATTTATTGGAACCATACAGTAGTAGACACTAAAGGTTACAAAAGAATTGATAAAGTAACAGTAATGAAGCTAAATGATAAAGGCAATGATGTTATCGGAAAAAAGATTGATTTAAATTGTGATTGCTTAGCAATTTCTGGTGGCTGGACCCCGATGGTTCATTTATTTACTCAATCAGGTGGTAAACTTAGGTTTGATAACAAAGATAATATTTTTGTTCCAGATAAAACAAATTTAGATCAATTAAGTATTGGTTCTGCTAAAGGAGATTTTGAATTAGATGATGTTTTAAAAAATTCAATAAAGGATACCAAAAAGTTTTTAAATATCGAAAATTCTAATTTTGATAAAATTGATGTTAAATGTTCTAAAGAAAAAGAGAAAAAAAATATATGGTTGCTTCCATCAGATAGGCCATTAAGTAAAACAAAACCATTTTTAGATTATCAAAATGATAGTACCGCAAAAGATATAAAATTAGCTTTAAGAGAAGGTTTCAAATCAATTGAGCACGTAAAAAGATACACAACAACTGGAATGGGTACAGATCAAGGTAAACTTGCTAATATGCATGCCTTGGGTATAGTTGCAGATACAACTAACACTAATATGGGTGATCTAGGAACAACAACGTTCAGACCTCCATATACACCACTTACTTTTGGAACCATAGTAGGTAGAAATGTTGGGCAATTTTTTGATATTTTTAGAAAAACACCCATGCATGAGTGGCACGTTGAAAATAATGCAAAGTTTGAAAATGTCGGACAATGGAAACGGGCTTGGTATTATCCAAAAGATGGTGAAACAATGCATGATGCCGTACAAAGAGAAAGTAAAGCTGCAAGAGAGTCTAGTGGAATATTAGATGCTTCGACACTCGGAAAAATCGATATTCAAGGTACAGATGCAAATGAGTTTCTTAATAGGGTTTACACAAATGCTTGGTCAAAATTACAAATCGGAAAATGTAGATATGGTTTGATGCTAAATGAAGATGGTATGGTTTACGATGACGGAGTAACAACAAGACTTGGTGAAAATCACTATTTAATGACAACAACAACTGGTGGTGCAGCAAATGTAATGTCTAAACTTGAGGATTATTTGCAAACTGAATGGCCGGAATTAGATGTATTTCTTACTTCAGTTACGGATCATTATGCTACAGCAAGTGTATGCGGTCCAAATGCAAAAAAAATTATTAATAAAATTTTTAAAGATTTAGATTTATCTGATGAAAGTTTCCCACATATGTCATTTAAAGAGGTAAAGCTTGGCGACATTAATTGTAGAGTTATGCGTATAAGTTTTACAGGTGAACTAAGTTATGAAATTAATGTTGAAGCATCATACGGTAAATATATTTGGGAAAAATGTATTGAAGCTGGAAAAGAATTTAACATTACTCCTTATGGAACTGAGACTATGCACCTTTTAAGGGCTGAAAAAGGATTTATAATTGTTGGTCAAGATACTGATGGAACGATGACACCAGTAGATCTTCAAATGGACTGGATAATTAGTAAAAAAAAATACGACTTTATTGGTAAACGATCTTTATACAGAAGCGATACTGTTAGAGAAGACAGAAAACAATTAGTCGGACTTTTAACTGATGACCCTAATGAAATTTTAGAGGAAGGCGCTCAAATAGTTAAAGACGAAAATAAAAAGCCTGTCGATATGCTTGGACATGTAACTTCAAGTTATTTCAGTCCAACTTTAAAAAAATCTATTGCTTTAGCAGTTTTAAAAGAAGGTAAACAACTCAAGGGACAAAAATTCTTGGTTCCAATGATAGATAAAACAATTAAAGTAACTGTATCAGATACAATCTTTTTAGATAAAGAAAATGAGAGAATAAATGGATAACATTAATACAGCTATTAAAGACAAAAGAGAATATTCAGATTTAAATTTGAAAGAAGTAGAACCAATTACTAAAATTAACTTACGTGGAAAAAAAAGAGAGTTCTTTGCAAAAGTTGGCCAAATACTCTCTGTTATTTTGCCAACGGAAAGTAATAGTTCTACAAGTAACCAAGAGTTAAGCGCTTTGTGGCTAAGTCCAGATGAATGGATGATTTATACAAATAATAAAAATAAAGAAATTTTTGATAGAGTCTTTAAAGAAATTTCATCACTTAACTACGGAGCTGTCACAAATGTAAGTGACCAATGGGTGTGCATTAATATTTCTGGGGATAAATTGTACGAATTGCTCTCAATGAGTTGTCCATTTGATTTCTCAAAATTCAAAGACACTAAAGGATCTACAACCCAAACTATAATTAATCATATTGATGTAATCATTCATAATTTGGGTGATAACAATATAAATTTATTTGTAAGAAGATCATTTTCTAACCATTTATGGGATTGGCTTAATGATGGGGCTAATTTATTATAAAATTTAACTGCGTCAAGGTTAGCATAGAAAAATATCATAAATTACCTTATTAAATTCTTATGAAAAAAATTATCATATTATTATTTACTTTATTATTCTCATTTTCAGCGAACGCTTCTTCTTTAGACAAAATTCTTTCAAACGGAGAATTAAGAGTTGGTACAACCGGAGACTGGGATCCAATGACTATGAAAGATCCGTCTACAAATACCTATAAAGGTTTTGACATTGACGTCATGAACGAACTTGCAAAAGACATGGGTGTAAAAATTAAGTTTGTTCCTGCTGAATGGAAAACTATAGTTTCTGGAATAACTTCAGACAGATATGATATTTCAACAAGTGTAACAAAAACTCCTAAAAGAGCAGAAGTAGCAGGTTTCACAGAGACTTATTACAAATATGGAACTGTTCCACTGGTTTTAAAGAAAAATTTAAGTAAGTTTTCAACTTGGGATTCTTTAAACAATAAAGATGTTACAATCGCAACAACGCTTGGAACATCACAAGAGGAAAAAGCTAAAGAATTTTTTCCTAAATCAAAATTAAATTCAGTAGAGGCACCTGCAAGAGATTTTCAGGAAGTGCTAGCAGGAAGAGCTGATGGTAATATTACAAGTTCAACAGAAGCCAACAAATTGGTTATAAAATATCCACAATTGGCAATTGTTCCAGATGGTGAAAAAAATCCTGCTTTCTTAGCTATGATGGTTGGTAAAAATGACGATAAGTGGAGAAAGTACGTTAACGATTGGATTAATAAGAAAAAGAAATCTGGTTTCTTCAAAGATCTTCTAGCAAAATATAATCTTAAAAGTTTATAATAGATTAGCTATTAATAATTAATTCTTTATAAATATAAGTGTGAAAAACTTATTTTTATTATTTTCATTGTTATTCTTATTATCATGTGGAAAGCAGGAATTAGATTGGTTAATATTATCACCCAACAATGTTAACGGTTTAACAAATCTAAAATTTTTATTAAGTGGATTTACAACAACTATCTTTATATCTATCGTATCAATATCTCTATCAATAGTATTGGGATTAATAGTTGCTATCCCCTCCTTAGCCAAAAATAAATTTTTAACATACTTAAATATAGGTTATGTCGAAATAGTTAGAGCTATACCTCTGTTGGTTTTGATTTTATGGATTTATTATGGATTACCTATTATGACAGGAATTAGTTTTAGTCCATTTGTATCTGGTATTATAGCTTTATCTATAAGTGAAAGCGCATTTCAGGCTGAAATTTTTAGAGCTGGAATAAATTCAATTAGAAAACCTCAATGGGAAGCTGGAAGTTCTTTAGGGCTTAATTTTTTTAGAAAATTAAGACTTGTCATTCTTCCTCAAGCTATAAGAAATATACTGCCTGCTATTGGAAATCAATTTGTATACGTTCTAAAAATGTCTTCTTTAGTTTCGATTATTGGTATTGGAGACTTAACTAGAAAGGCTAATGAACTTGTTGTTACTACATACAGACCTTTAGAAATATATACGTTTTTGATCTTAGAGTATCTTATATTAATTTTAATTGTATCATTCTTAGTAAGAAGGCTTGAAAAAAAAATGAAAAAAGATAGCTAATCTAACTTTTTATAAAAAAATATTTTTTATTATCTTTAAACATATAATTAAAAAAAGATCCTATAAAAAACAGTACTACTAATCCCATTAACCAATTTGTAACTAATATTGTATAAAAGATATCGCTGTAACCCCCTCCTTTAATATTAATAACGTACCATAAACATAAAAAAGGAATTGCAGTAAGCCTTAATATACTAAGATACAAACTAAAGATGGGTCTCTTAAGAGCCTGAAATACAGCAGTAGTAATAAAAAAAGTTGGATATATTGGACCTATCAATGCTGCAATCTTTAAATATAGAGATCCAAATTTAATAGTTTCTGGATCATCAGTAATTAATCCGAGGAGATTTTCTGCCCCAAAATAAAGAATAAAGCCAGCCATGATCATAAATGAACAACCAAATATTAATGCTTTTTTATAAAGGTCTCTTATTCTTTCAAATTTTCTAGCTCCGAAGTTTTGACCTCCAATTGATAATACAGCCGTATTCAATGCTATGACTGGTAATAAGAAAACTTGTTCTATTCTAAGTGCAGCTCCATAACCAGCTGCAGCAATATCTCCAAATTTTCCTACAAAGTATAATACATTAAATATACCAACACCGATTAACAGCATGCTAAACATTATTGGCACAGACTGAAAAGTAAGATTACTTAAAAAGTTAATTTTTGGAATAAAACACTTTGCATATAAATACTCTTTGAGTTTACAACAATAAACTTTTTGCGCTAAATAGATTGTTCCAATAAGTTGGCAAATAACTGTAGCGATTGCAATACCTGAAATGCCAAAAGCAGGTATTACGAAAAAACCAAAAATAAAAATTGGATTAAGTATGATGTTTAAAAAAAATGTAAAAATGAGGACATTTCTATAACTTTTTGTATCACCTTGAGCGTTTAGTGTTCCATTTAAAGATATTTGGATTAATACTATTACTGTGCAATAAAAAATTATATCTAAATATTCCCTAGTCAAAATAATATTCCCTGGAGAAGACCCTAATAATTGAAGAAGATAATTGGATGAATTAATTCCAATAAATGTGACTAATAATGAAATAACTATTGCAAAAATTATTGATTGAGCAACATATAATGAAGCAACTTTTTCTTTTTTCTCGCCTATGGAATTTCCTATAAGTGTATTAGTACCAGCTCCAACACCAACACCTATTGCGATTATAATAAAATAAATTGGAAACGATTTTGCTAGAGCACTTAGTGCATCAGGTGATATCTTTCCAGCAAAAAAAGTATCAACCAGATTATAAAAGGTTTGAAATAAAGATCCAATACTAGCAGGAAATGTAACTCTCCTTAGAAGTTGCCACATTGGATCCACTGTTAAATTAATCTTCTTAACCATCTATTTATAAATTTTTTTAAACATGTAATCTTTTTTTTCTTTTTTTGCTTTATCAATTTGACCTTGTCTCATTCTAAACCCTTTCTTTTGTTCATCACTTGATTTATTATAACAAGTAGGACAAGAAACACCCTCTTCAAATTTTACGGACTTCTTATCTTTAACAGAAATAGGTTCTCTACATCCAGCACAAATTGAATATTTGCCTATATTTAAACTATGGTTCACAGAAACACGATTATCAAATACAAAACATTCTCCTTTCCACAGGCTTTCTTTTCTTTTAATTTTTGACAAATAATTAATAATACCTCCTTTTAACTGAAAAACATTTTTATAACCTTTATTGTATAAATAATCGCTGGCCTTTTCGCATCGAATGCCTCCTGTGCAAAACATTCCGATTTTCGAATTCTTATTAAACTTTTTAAAATATTTAGAAAAATCTCTAAAATTATTTAATTTTGGATTTATAGATCTCTTGAAAGTCCCAATCCTAAACTCAAAATCTTTTCTAGTATCGATTATATAGGTGTCTTTGTTTAAAACGAAATTATTCCATTCCTTAGGAGAAAGATGATTATCTTTAACTTTTTTTTTAAGTCTTTTTCCAATTGGAACAACTTCCTTTTTAACCTTCACCCTTCCTTTATGAAAAGGAATAAATTTATTAAAAGAAATATTTTCATTATCAAATTTTGAAATGGAAAAGATTTTTTTAAGGTTAATTTTTATTTGTTTAGTATTTTTTTTTAGGAAAGAAATTGATCCATTTATCCCCTCAGGTGAGATAATTATAGTTCCTTTAATTTTGTAATCATCTATGAAATTTTGAAGTTTGTCTTTGAGTTTACTGATCTTTTTTAATTGTTTAAATTTATAAAAACCAAAGATGGTATACATTATAATTTTCTACAAATTGAAAAGCCATCACCTATGGGGATAATCATATTTTCAACTCTTATATCGTTATTTACATAAGTATTAAAATCTCGAATTATCTCAGTTAAGTGTTCATTATTGTTTTTATCTACAACTTCGCCATGCCACAAAACATTATCAATAATTATAAAACCATCCCTTTTTAATAAGTTAAAAGACAATTCATAATATTTTTTGTAATTTTCTTTGTCAGCATCTATAAAAATCAAATCAAACAATTTTTTTTGGCTTATTAATTTATTAATTCCATTAATAGCTTCATCAATAATAATATCAATTTTTTCTGAAACTTTTGCCTTTTCAAAGAAATTTTTCGCTACTAATGAAGTATCTTTGTTTTTATCGATAGTGGTGATCTTAGAGTCGTTTTCTAGACCAATGCACATACTTAATGAGCTAAGACCAGTAAAAGTACCAATTTCTAAAATTTCTTTAGGTTTAAATAATTTTGTTACTAAATATAAAAAATGACATTGGTTGATTGAAATTTGTAATTTCTTTTTTTTTCCAAGTGTGTCATTATGTTTAATAATTTCATCTTGTACTGGATGTAATTTTAAAGAGTGCTCATCAATATATTTTTCTATTTGTTTATTAATAGGTAGATTTGAACTCATGCTAGTTCAATTTTTTCTTTAAAATATCATTTACTAACTTAGGATTGGCTTTGCCATCTGTCTTTTTCATAACTTGACCAACAAAAAAACCAAACAATTTATCTTTACCGGATTTAAATAGTTCAACATTTTTAGGATTTTCTTTAATTACATCATCTATAATTTTTTCAATTTCTTTAGGGTCGCTTTGTTGTTTCAATCCCTTTTCGTCAATAATGCTTTTTGGATCTTTGCTTTCATTTGCCATTATTTCAAAAACTGTTTTTGCAATTTTGCCAGAAATGGTACCATCTTTAATCAAGTTAATTAAAGATGATAAATTTTTAGATGAAATAGGACTTTGTGATATTTCTAAACTTCTATCATTAAGTAATGCAAATAATTCACCTGTTATCCAGTTTGTTGCTAGCTTAATATCTGAATTTTTAATTACATCTTCAAAATATTTTGATGTTTCAATATCAGATACCAATATATTTGCCTCGTATGGAGTTAATTTAAACTTATCTACAAATCTTTTTTTCTTTTCATCGGGAAGTTCAGGTATTTCCTTTTTTATTTTTGATATGAAATCGTCAGTTAATTCAAGTGGTAACAAGTCAGGATCAGGAAAGTATCTATAATCGTGAGCATCTTCTTTTGATCTCATCGATCTAGTCTCATTTTTTTTTGTATCAAAAAGACGAGTTTCTTGATCAATAGAGCCTCCCTCTTCTAATATATCAGCTTGACGGTTTGCTTCATATTCAATTGCCATTTGCATAAATTTTATAGAATTGACGTTTTTAATTTCACATCTTGTGCCTAACTTTTTATCCCCAGTCTTTCTGATTGAAACATTCACATCAGCTCTTAAAGATCCTTCTTGCATATTTCCATCACAAGTTCCAAGATATCTCATAATTGATCTAAGTTTTTTGATGTATAAATTTACTTCCTCTGGAGATCTTAAGTCTGGTTTGCTTACTATTTCCATAAGGGCAACTCCAGACCTATTTAAATCTACTAGAGTGTTTTGGGGATCAATGTCATGAATACTTTTTCCTGCATCTTGCTCTAAATGCAGCCTTTCAATACCAACTTTTTTTTCTCCATCAGGTAAATCTAATAAAATTGAACCTTCACCAACTATTGGATCTTTGTATTGAGAAATTTGATATCCTTGTGGTAAATCAGCATAAAAATAGTTTTTCCTATCAAAAATTGATTTTTTATTTATCGCTGCATTGAGACCTACGCCCGTTTTTACTGCTTGCTTTATACAAAATTCATTTATTACTGGTAGCATTCCAGGAAATGCAGCATCTACCAAGCTCACTTGGGTATTTGGTTCAGCACCAAAGTTTGTAGGCGAGTCAGAAAATAGCTTCGATTTTGAAAGAACTTGAGCATGAACTTCTAAACCAATTATAACTTCGTATTCTGAGTTACCTCTCTTTATTAAATATTCTTTATTTTTACTCATTTAATCCACCAATCCTGAAAATTGTTTTTGAAACTTAATTCTTTTTCCATTGAATATGAAATATCTAATAAATTCTGCTCTTCAAATGCTTTGCCTATTAGTTGTAAGCCTAAAGGATAATCATTTTTATCTTTACCTGCTGGAATAGATATAGCTGGCAGTCCTGACAAATTGACTGGCACTGTAAAGATATCATTTAGATACATTGATACAGGATCATCTGTTTTGTCACCAATCTTGAAGGCCGAACTAGGTGTGGAAGGAGTCAAAATTGCATCTATAGATTTATAAGCTTCATCAAAATCATTTTTGATTAATCTTCTAATTTTTTGTGCTTTTAAATAATAAGCATCATAATAACCAGATGACAAAACATATGTTCCAATCATTATTCTTCTTTTTACTTCATCACCAAAACCCTCTGATCTTGTGTTTTCATACATGCTGATTAAATTTTCTCCCTCAGAACGATATCCGTACTTTACTCCGTCATACCTAGCTAGGTTAGAGGATGCTTCAGCTGGTGCAACTATATAATAAGCAGGCAATGCGTACTTAGTGTGAGGTAAAGACATATCAATAATTTTTGCTCCTAATTTTTTTAATAAAGTAATTCCATCTTGCCACAAACTTTCAATCTCCTTGGGCATGCCATCGACTCTATATTCTTTTGGAATACCAATTTTTTTTCCTTTAATATTAGAACTTAACGATTTGAAATAATCACCTCTCTTAAAATTTACCGATGTTGAATCTTTTGTATCGTACTTACTTATAACATCTAACATTAAAGCAGCGTCAGACACATCCTGAGTCATCGGTCCTGCTTGATCTAATGAAGAAGCAAATGCAACAATACCATATCGAGAACAACTGCCATATGTTGGTTTCAAACCCACAGTACCAGTAAAAGACGCTGGTTGTCTTATTGAGCCTCCAGTATCAGTTCCAATAGTTGCTGGTGTCAATTTAGCTGCAAGTGCTGAAGCTGATCCACCTGAAGACCCACCTGGCACAACTTTTTTACCAACTGGACTTTCGACATTTCCAAAAAAACTAGTTTCGTTTGATGAACCCATTGCAAATTCATCACAATTAAGTTTTCCAAGCAAAATAGCCCCTTCATCCCATAAATGTTGGGTTACAGTGGACTCGTAACTAGGAATAAAATTTGAAAGTATTTTACTTCCAGCTGTTGTCTTTAGATTATTGGTACAAAAAAGATCTTTAACTGCAAGGGGAACTCCAGGGAGCTTGTAATCAAAATTTCCCTTTTCATCAAATTTTTTGGCTTTTTCAATTGCATTTTCAAAATCGGTAGTGATGTATGTATTCAAATCTTTCGATTTTTCAGCTCTAGCAATATATGCTTTTGTAATTTCTTGAGAAGATAATTCTTTATTCTTAATTTTATCAATTAAAGCTGATAAAGTAAGGTTTATTATATCACTCATTCTACAACCTTTGGTACGACAAAAAAATCTTTATTTTCGTCTGGTGAATTTTTTAAGATTTGTTCTCTTATATTTTTTGTTTTGACCTCATCGCCTCTTAATTTCAATGATGTTTCGGCAATTGATGTCAGTGGGTCCACTTTTTTAGTATCAACTTTATTTAACGCTTCGATAAATTCAAAAATAGAATTTAGATCTTTTTCAAGTTCTTTTGCTTTTTTATCATCTATGGAAATTCTTGATAATTTTGCTATATGTTTAATTGTTTTAAGATCTATGCTCATATGATAATTAAATTTAAAGGAAAAATATCATTATATAAGAAAAAAACAATATGATCACTTTAAAGGAACTCAAGTCTAAAATTGATAAAAACGCAAGGTTAATTGGTTTAGATCTTGGAAAAAAGAGAATTGGTGTTTCAATCTGTGATCATAAACGAATTATAGCGACTCCTTTTAAAACTATAGAATATGTTGATCATGAAAATTTTATCAGTGAACTTTTAGAAATAATTGATCAAGAAAATATAAAGGCTATTGTTGTAGGAAATCCATTGAATATGGATGGAAGTAAAGGCCCCTCTTCTCAATCAGCTTTAGACAAAGCTAAGATGATTGAGAATAAAACAAATACACCTGTGGCTTTATGGGATGAGAGATTATCAACTGTCGGTGCCTTTAAGATATCAAGTCAATTAGACATTAATGTATCTAAAAGAGTTCAAAAAATAGATGAAAATGCAGCAACGTTTATATTGCAGGGAGCGATTGAATTTTTAAATAATTAAGCTTGCAATATCAATGCTTTAAAGCTATAGAGTTGGTTTTAATGGCTATAAACAATAACGCTATTAAAATTTCTCAAAAACACCTGCTAGGTATCCAAGATCTTTCTATTTCAGATGTAAAACTTATCTTAGATGAAGCAAAAAAATTTATTTCACTTAATAAAAGTAAAAACAAAAAGTTAGATATTCTTAGAGGAAAAACTCAAATAAATCTTTTTTTTGAACCTTCGACGAGAACCCAAAGTTCTTTTGAACTAGCTGGAAAGAGACTTGGAGCAGATGTGATGTCGATGAATATAACTAATTCTGCTATTAAAAAAGGTGAAACATTAATCGACACTGCAATGACACTAAATGCAATGCATCCAGATATAATTGTAGTAAGACACCAAGATAGTGGTGCATCAAATCTTCTTTCACAGAAAGTAAATTGTTCAGTTCTAAATGCTGGTGATGGTAGACGTGAACATCCAACACAAGCTTTACTTGATGCGCTTACAATAATCGAAAAAAAGAAAAAAATTGAAGGTTTGCGAATTGCTATTTGTGGAGACATTTTACACTCAAGAGTAGCTAGATCAAATATTTTTTTGTTAAACATGTTAGGTGCTGAAGTGAATATAGTTGCCCCAACAAATCTCATGCCAAAAGATATTGAAAAATTTGGAGTTAAAACATTTTCAAATATGAAAGAAGGTGTGAAAGATTGTGATATAGTTATGATGTTAAGGTTACAAAACGAGAGGATGAGTAGTTCATTTTTGTCATCAAATAGAGAGTATTATGAGTATTATGGCTTAACTCCTGACAAACTAGAAAAAGCAAAAAAAGATGCAATAATTATGCATCCTGGACCAATGAATAGAGGTATTGAAATTGATACCAAACTTGCTGACGATATAAATAAAAGCGTAATTAAAGAACAGGTTGAGTTAGGTGTTGCGGTAAGAATGGCTTGTTTAAAAATTTTTTGTGAAAAATGAAGAAACAATATTTTTTAAATGCAAACATAGTTGATCCAGCTAATTCTGTGGAAGAATTAGGTGGTTTAATTATTAATGAGAATGGAAAAATTGAGGCAATAGGAAAAAAAGTAAATAAAAATAATATTCCCTCACGTGAAAAATTCATAGATCTCAAAGAAAAATATATATTTCCTGGTTTAATCGATATGAGAGTTTTTGTTGGGGAGCCAGGCTTTGAGTATAAAGAGAATTTTAAAACATTAAGTAATGCCGCCTTAGCAGGTGGGGTTACATCTGTTGTGACAATGCCAAATACTTCACCTGTTATTGATAACGTTTCCATGGTTGATTTTTTAAAAAGGAGAGGACGAGATAAATCAAAAATAAATATATATCCAACTGCTACCTTAACTAAAAATCTTGAAGGTAATAATATGAATGAGTTCGGCCTTTTACAAAAAAAAGGAATAATTGGTTTCACAGATGGAATAAAAACAATTCAAAACACAAGAGTAATGTCTAGAATAATGAAATCTGCTTACGATTTGAACTCATTAATTATACAACATGCTGAAGATTTCGAATTAGCAAAAAACGGCCAGGTTAATGATGGGATTATCGCAACTAAATTAGGTCTACACGGTATACCAGATTATGCAGAGAAAATAATTGTTGAAAGAGACTTAAGTTTACTTCAGGATTATAATTGCAGATATCATATTTCACAAATATCTTCAGCAAAATCTTTGGAAGTAATCAAACGTAATAAAGATAACGTAAATTTTACAACTGGAGTTTCTATTAACAATTTATCACTCAACGAAAATGATATTGGAGATTTTAGAACTTTTTTAAAACTTTCTCCACCACTTCGAACAGAAGATGATAGACTTTCATTAATAAAAGGTATTAATCAAGATTTAATTGATGTCATAGTTTCAGATCACAAACCTGAAGACGAAGAGTCAAAAAGATTAACGTTTTCACAAGCTGCAACTGGAGCATCAGGTATAGAAACTTTATTATCTCTCGCGTTAGAGTTATTCCACAATGAGTCTTTAAAACTATCTAAAATAATTCAGTGTTTAACAAGTAATCCTGCAAAAATATTAAAGATAAATAAGGGAAGTTTATCTATAGGAAATGATGCTGACTTTTGTATAGTCGATTTATTTAAACCTTGGATAGTAAAAAAAGAAAATATGATCAGTAAATCTAAAAATACATGCATCGAGGATAAAAAACTTCAAGGTAAAGTGCTTAATACATATATTAAAGGTGTAGAACTATATAAATGCTAAATTTTGAGTTATTTTTAATTATAATAGTAAGTTATTTATTTGGATCCATACCCTTTGGATTACTTTTAACTAAAATTTTTTTAAAAAAAGATATCCGTGAAATAGGATCTGGTAATATCGGTGCAACAAATGTATTAAGAGCTGGTAACAAAATTTTAGGTTACTCAACTTTGGTTCTCGATATATTAAAAGCTGTTCTTCCAATTTTATATATAAAATTTTTCATGAATGATTATTTGTATATATCTGCATTGTCAATTTTTATAGGTCACGTCTTCCCTATTTGGTTAAAATTTAAAGGTGGTAAAGGAGTTGCGTCTTATCTTGGAATTCTTTGTTGTTTGGATATTTTTACTGCTTTAATTTTTGGAGTCGTCTGGATTTCTATTTTTATACTTTTTAAATTTTCATCATTAAGTTCTCTACTTGCAAGTTTAACAATTCCAATTTTTCAGTTTTTTTATAATTCTAATTCTGACTACTATTTTTACTTTATGATGTTCATTTTGATTTTTTTCACACATAGAGAAAATATAAAACGCCTGAGAAATAATACAGAATCTAAATCAAAAATTTATTAATTTGACTATCAATCTTATTTATGATTTTTTGTTTACATGAATCTAGTAATTGTTGAAAGTCCCGCTAAAGCGAAAACAATAAATAAATATCTTGGAAATGATTATACAGTCCTCGCTAGTTATGGTCATATTAGAGATCTTCCATCTAAGAATGGCTCAGTAGATCCTGAAAATGAATTTAAAATGATTTGGGAAATTGATAGTTTTTCTAAAAAATATTTAAAAGAAATTTCTGATGTAGCAAAAGACTCTAAAAAAATAATACTTGCTACAGACCCTGACAGAGAAGGTGAAGCAATTGCATGGCAC
>CACOXX010000008.1 GCA_902631265.1 uncultured Pelagibacteraceae bacterium
AAAAATATCAATTTTAGGCAAAATTTTTAATTCTTTACCAATTATTATATTATTTATCTCAGTTCTTAATGAATTTGATTTTAATTATCTTAACTTTAAATATTTCTCTTTTAATTTTCCATTTATATTAATTTTTTACTGGAGCTTAAAAGGTGGAGAAAAGCTAGGATATGGCCTCGTTTTTATTGCTGGATTGATAAATGATGTCGTTGTTGGATTACCTATGGGTATAAGCAGTCTTTCATATCTGCTTATATGTGGTTTTGCGGTATATTTAAGAAATATCACACTGAGGCCAAACCTTATTAAAGATTGGCTCTTTTTTCTGTTCACTATCTCACTAGTGAATTCAATACTTTATATTGTTCTAATTCTATTCTTTGGAATAGATATGAATTTTTATTTCCTATTTTTTAATATTATTTTTACATTTATGTTTTATTATATTTTTTCATATATTTTTGATTATTATTCAAAATTTAATATTACGAGATAATTATGTTTGGCGGTGGAGGAGATTCAGGATACAAAAAACTTAGCACAGTAAATAGAAGAATGTTCATTATGACTGCTGCTAAACTAGTAATATTTGGTGGAATTATAACAAGGCTTTTCTCCCTTCAAATAAATGAGAATAAAAAATATTTAACTTTATCTGATAAAAATCGATTAAGAGAGTGGAGATTACCACCTGTCAGAGGAGATTTTGAAGATTTTTTTGGAAATAAAATTGCCAGCAATCTCAAAGTTTATCAATTACATGTAGTACCTGAGCAAGTTGAAGATTTTAGATATTTAATGATAAGACTTAGAGATATCTTAGATATAGACTCAAAAACTTTTAAAAAAATTCTTAAGAAAAGAAGCCAGCAAAAATCTTGGGAGACGTTGATAATATCGGAGAATTTAAGCTGGGATCAGTTTGCAAAAATTAATTTTTACCTTCATGAACTATCAGGCGCTAAACCTGTTCTTTCAGTTGCAAGAAATTATCCTTATGATGAAAAATTTACTCATTTACTTGGATACGTTGCTCAAGCAAGTGAAAAAGATTTAATAGAAAATGAAGTTATTAAAAAAAGTCACGTTCCTGGTCTAAGAGTTGGTAAAATTGGTTTGGAAAAAACTTATGAAAATCAATTAATTGGCTCAAATGGCATTCAAAGATATGAAGTAAATGCATATGGAAAACGAATTAACCAAATCGATTTTGTTGAAGGAAAAAAAGGAACAAATATTAAACTAACAGTCGATACAGAAATACAAGCTCAATGTAACGAACTTCTTAAAGATAAAGCTGGATCAATATGTGTGATGGATATTTTTACTGGTGAATTAATTGCAATGCATTCTTCCCCATCTTTTGACCCAAATTTATTTTTATATGGAATAAGCCATGACAATTGGAATGAAATACTTAACAATCCAAAAAAACCATTAATAAATAGATCTATACAAGGTTTGTATCCTCCTGGATCAACTATTAAGCCGATTGTTGCACTCTCTGCACTTGAAAATGACGTGATCTCAACAAAGTTTAAAGTTAACTGCACTGGCAAAACAGAAATGTACGGGCAAACATATCACTGTTGGAAAGATACAGGTCATGGAATAGTTAACTTAAGAGATGCTCTTAAAGTGTCCTGTGATACATTTTTTTATGAAATGTCAAGAAGACTTGGGGTGGATAGATTAAATCTTACAGCAAAAAAATTTGGTTTAGGAGAAAAAGTATTTAATGGGACTTACAACGAGGAAAAAGAAGGATTGATACCATCAACACAATGGAAAAAGAATGCACTAGGAAGAGGATGGGTTTTAGGAGAAACTTTAATTACTGGTATAGGCCAAGGATATATGCAGACAACTCCACTTCAACTATGTCTTATGACTGCTCAACTTGCAAATGGAGGTTTTAAAATTAAACCAAAAATAATCTACGATAAAAAAAGTGACTCTTATGAAAAAATAAAGGCTGAAATGGAGAAAAATAGAATTGATCTATTAAGTGACTTCCAGCAAGATGATGCATTGGTTGACTTTTCTTTAGAGAAGAAAAAACGCGATACCGATCTTTATAAACCTTTGTATAGAAACCAGGAGAATGTAAAATTTGTTCTTGAAGCTATGTTTGCATCTACAAATGAAGTTAGGGGCACATCCTATTCATCAAGAATAAGCGATAAAAAATACCAATTTGCAGGAAAAACTGGTACCTCCCAGGTCAAAAAAATTACAGAGATTCAAAGAGAACTTGATCTAGATATCTCTCAAATTCCTTATGAAGAGAGAGATCATGCTTTATTTGTGGCATTTGGACCATATGTTAATCCACGATATGCTTTAAGTGTTTTTGTGGAACATGGTGGAGCGGGAAGTTCTGCTGCAGCACCTTTAGCAAAAAAACTATTTAAAACTATTGTTGATAGACATGAAGAAAGAGAAAAAATCAGAGAAAAAAGTTTAATGGAAATATAAATGTTTAAAGAGACAGCATTAAGTGGGCAAACAACATTCTTTCAAAAATTAAGATCGATGGATTATATTCTTTTAGTCTGCATTTTAATATTGGGCGTCATAAGTTCTTTAGCAATGTATGCAACTGACGGAGGTGAACTTTTATACCATACAAAAAGTCATGTTTTAAGATTTATAATTTTCTTTGGAATGATGTTTGTTCTTTCTTTCTTAAATATAAGATTTTGGCATGCAACTGGTTATTTATTTTATATTATAGTTTTGGGATTGCTTATATGGGCATCTCTTTACGGAATTACTGCCTCTGGTTCTCAAAGATGGGTCGATTTGTATTTTATAAATCTTCAACCGTCAGAATTGATGAAAATTGCTATTATAGTTTGTTTTGCAAAATTTTATCACAGAGCCCAGATAAATCAGATTAATCACTTTAAAAATTTACTTGTTCCAATGATGATATTGATTTTACCAATATTGTTAGTTGTCAGTCAACCTGACTTAGGTACCTCAATTTTAATTGCATTAAGCGGAATTATAGTGCTGTGGCTAGCAGGTATTAACTTAAAATATTTTATATATTCAGGTTTGTTTTTATTAATTTCAATGCCTTTTGTTATTGCATTTTTAAAACCTTATCAAAAACTAAGAATTTTAACTTTTTTCAATCCTGATAAAGATCCGTTAGGAGCTGGCTATCAAATTATTCAATCTAAAATAGCAATAGGATCTGGTGGTCTTACTGGAAAAGGTTTTTTAAAAGGAACACAAGGTTATCTTGAATTTTTACCTGAGAAACATACAGATTTTATTTTTACATTATTTTCTGAAGAGCATGGTTTTATTGGATCCTTAGCACTTTTATTTATTTACGGCGTTATTATTTATAGAGTGATAGATATAGGAAAAAACGCTAGAAGTTTTTTTGGTAAACTATTTTGTTTTGGGTTTGCATCATCAATTTTTGTATTTATCACTGTAAATATGTCTATGGTTTTAGGTTTATTACCAATAGTTGGTTCCCCTTTACCGATAATGTCTTATGGGGGTTCTTCAATGTTAGCAACGATGATAGGTTTTAGTATTGTGATGAGTACAAAAATTTATCAAAAGCAACTTATTGCATAATTTGTCGCAATAATTTTTCTTCTTGATATTGTATCTTTAAGAATGAGTAATACTAAAATTGGAATTGTAGGCGCTGGTATTCAAGGTGTATGTAACGCTTTATTTCTTCAAAAAAAAAACTATGAAGTACATCTTTTTGATAGGGAGGAACCCGGTTCGGCAGCATCTTATGGAAATGCTGGTCATTTTTCACCTTACGCTTCTGTACCATTAAATAGACCAGACATACTGACTGATGTTCCCGCAATGCTCATGAGTTCAACAGGACCATTAGCCTTAAAATGGAATTATGTTCCAAAAATGATTCCATGGTTTTTTAAATTAATTAAAAATTGCACAACAAAAAAAATGATGCATACAGCAAAATATATGCACCAAATTTTGGATCTTGCATTACCTGCTTATGATGAGCTATTTGATGAAATTGATCTTGATGGTTTGGTAAAAAAAAATGGCATAATGTATGTTTGGACCAAAAAAAATATAGCTAGTAGAGAATTAGAAATCAAAATAAGGGATCAGCTTGGTGTGGAACAACAGTTAGTTGGTCCAAAAGAAATAAGCGATCTTGAGCCGAACTTAAAAAAATTTTACCATGGTGGAGTTTTTTATCCCAATGCTAGACACACTATAAACCCAAGAAAAGTATTATTGAAATTATTTGACCTATTTTTAAAAAAAGGCGGTAAATTCAAAAAAATAAATGTAGAAAATATAATATTCGATGGTGACATACCAATCATAAAAACTATCAATGATAATATAATTTTTGATAAAGTAATTGTTGCATGTGGAGCATTTTCAAAAAAACTAACTGATAATTTAAATGAAAAAATTCCTTTAGATACTGAAAGGGGATACCATGTTCATTTTAAAAATTGTGAACATTTGATTTCAAGACCCGTTGTTTTTGCTAATAGGGGTTTCGGTATGACACCAATGGAACAAGGTTTAAGAGTTGTCGGAACTGTCGAATTCGGAGGATTAGATAATCCACTTTCAAAATCAAGAATTAAAAATTTAATAGACAATGCAAAATATATGCTAGATGGATTACCTGAACATGAAGATGAATGGCTAGGTTTTAGGCCAACGCTACCAGACTTTTTACCAATTATTGGAAGTTCAAAAAATCATAAAAATGTTTATTATTCATTTGGTCATCATCATTTAGGATGGACATTAGGTGCAATTTCAGGAAAAATAGTATCAAAAATGATTTCTGGAGAAAAAACCAATTTAGATTTAGAACCTTACAGTTCGGTAAGGTTTAGTTAGACTTGATAAGAAAAATTAATTTTGCTTATATATTTCTATTTTTAGCAGTTTTATTTTGGTCTGGAAATTTTTTAGTTGGAAAATATGCAAGCTATCATCAAATTCCACCCTTTTCTTTAAATTTTTATAGGTGGTTGTTTGCCTGGCTTATTTTGATACCATTTACATATAATGAAGTTATTCTTAACAAAAATTATATAAAAAATAATTATAAATTTTTTATTTTGTTAGGAATAACAAGCGTTACAGTTTTTAATTCCATAGTTTATTATTCACTGAACTTTACGCAAGTTATTAGCGGTGTTCTTATGATTTCGACAATTCCAGTAATGATTATGTTCATTTCTACTATATTAAAGATTGAGAAAGCTAACAAATTTCAGTTGATTGGAGTAGCATTATCTTTTTTGGGGGTCATTACGATTATTACAAAAGCTAATTTTGATGTTTTAAGAAATCTAAATTTTAATAAAGGTGATTTAACTATGGTGGTTGCAATGCTATCTTGGGCGACATATTCGGCCTTACTTAAAGTAAAAAAACACAATGTATCTCAACTTTGTTTATTACAAATAATTATTTCTTTTGGTCTACTATTTTTAATTCCAGTATATATTTTTGAGTTTATTTTAGGTTATCGTGTTGAAATTAACTTACCTTTCACTCTAACACTTGCTTATGTTGTTTTATTCCCAGGCTTATTATCATTCATCTGTTGGATAAAAGGAATTTCATTAATTGGTCCAAATAGATCAGGAATCTTTTTACACTTAATGCCAATATTAAGTGCCATAATGGCAATGATTATTTTTGATGAAAGATTTATGCTTTTTCATGTATTGGGGGCTTTATTCATTTTAGGTGGGATATTAATATCTAATAAGAGAATAAGTAATTAAATGAACTTACCAATAATAAATCACGACGATTATGTTGCAAAAATAAATGACGATAATAATTTTCCTATAAAAAAATTTGGCGAGCTTGCAAAATACTTAATAAGCGAAGGTGTTACTAAAAAATTTATACAGCCTGAATTTTGTTCTGTTGAAACATTAAGTAAAGCACATTCAGTAGATTATATTAATAAAATTAAAAATAAGAATTTAGATATCAAATCTCAAAAAAAAATAGGCTTTCCTTTAAACGATAGCGTAATTAATAGATCATTTAGAGCTACAGGAGGAACAGTCTTAGCAAGTAAATTGGCTTTACAAAATCGTTTATCGTGTAACACAGCAGGCGGAAGTCATCATGCAACCCGAGATGAAGGAGCAGGTTATTGTGTTTTCAATGATGTAGCAGTTGCGGCTAATCATGTGCTTTCAAAAAAAACTATTAAAAAGGTATTGATAATTGATTTAGATGTTCACCAAGGTAATGGAAATTCTGAAATTTTTAAAAATAATAGATCAGTTTTTACCTTTAGTATGCACTGTAAATCAAATTATCCAGCCAAAAAATCAAACAGCGATCTAGATGTTGAATTAAAAGATAATACTGAGGACAAGGAATATATTGATGTTTTGAAAAAGAATTTACTTGTTTTAAATAAAGAAAACTTTGATTTAATTTTTTATATTGCTGGAGTAGACATTCATTATAATGATAGATTAGGCAAATTGAAAATCACAGACGAAGGTATAAAATATAGAGAAGAATTAGTAATTTCTAATTTTTTTGATAAAAAAATACCATTATGTGGAGTATTGGGTGGCGGATATAACAAAGATTTTAAAAAATTAGTTGAGCTTCATGCAATTTTACATAAATCTTGTGTATCAATATTATGAAAAAAATTAATTCAAAACTTTCTTCAGAGCAAAAATTAATTTTATTTGAAGAGGGTACTGAAAGACCAGGTTCAAGTATATTAAATGAAGAAAAAAGAGAAGGGTCTTATCACTGTGTAAATTGTGATGTAAAATTATTCGACTCTAGTTCAAAATACGAAAGTGGTTCTGGGTGGCCTTCATTCTATGAGTCTTTGCCCAACGTGTTTGAAACAAAAACTGATCATCATATTGGTTACGCAAGAACAGAATATCATTGTAAAAATTGTGGGGGTCATCATGGACATATATTTAATGATGGACCTAAACCAACCGGAAAAAGATTTTGTAACAATGGTGTCTGTCTAAACTTTAAGCCCAAAAAATGATTATTCAATATACACTTTTTTTATTTGGTTTAATTTGGTCATTCTCAATTATTAAAACCCAATCAATTTTTAACAAAAAAGTTGGATTAATATTTAAAATATTTATTTCAAAAATTTCTTGGTTTTCTTTTTTAGCTGCTTGTTACTTTGGATTTAAAAATTTTACAATCAAACTTACTTTCATTGGTATTATTGCAAGTATATTGTTGGTTCAGTTAAGCTTCTCATTTATAAAAAAAAAACTTACGGAAAAGTTTGGCGAACAAAAATTGTTAAGATTTAAAACTTTTTTTGAAATATCTTTAATAATTTTGATATTTTATTTTATTTTATTCTAAAAGCTCTTTTAGTTTATTTTCTTTTTCTAAAGCCCTTAACTCAGTGTAACCTCCTACGTGGTGGTCACCAAAAAAAATTTGAGGGATAGTTCTTTGGCCGTTAGATTTTTTGATCATCTCATCTCTTATGTTTTCACCAGATGAAATGTCTATTTCACTAAATTTTAATTTATTTCTTTCAAGTAATCTTTTTGCTGCAGCACAAAAATTGCAAGAAGGACCTGTATAAATGAGAATATTTTTCATTTCTTATATATAGTCATTTTTTTTTATTTTTCTTCTTATTTCTTTTCTAGATAATTCAAATTTTTTTCTATGTTTGATGCTTTGATTTTTAGCTCTTTTTCTCCAGAGTCTAAAAGAAGAGGGTTTCAGTTTTTTCCTCATTATTTTAATTACATCACTTTCAGAATATCCAGATCTTTTTTTTATTTCCTCAAAAGTGATGCGGTCTGCCCAGGCAGCCCACACAACCCAATCTGGACTCATAGAATTTGGCTCAGGATTTTTGACCTTTGTAATAGGTCTGAGACCTTTTTTCATAATTTATTAATAAATATTAAAAATTTGCTTAATGCAATTTTTATGGAGTGTGATATATTGTATATAGATAGTCCTATCTAGCCATCTTTAGCTCCCGGTTTTTTAGGACTATCCTTCAAAAAAGCCTCTGAGCGTTATTTTTAGCACCACATCAATATTTTAGTTTTTATGATAATAATAATCTTAATATTATGAAATTAGGATTTATCGGAACTGGCGAAATCACAAAAGCTGTAGTTATTGGCATCTTAGGATCGAAATTAAAGTTTAAAAAAATTTATTTATCAGAACGGAATAAAAAAATTTCTTCTTTTTTAAGAAGAAAAAATAAAAAAATTCAAATTGAAAAAGACAACCAGCTTCTAGTTGATAAATCAGACTGGGTTTTCTTAGCTGTAACCCCAAATGTTGGCAATCAAATCATAGGAAAACTCAATTTTAAAAAAAACCAAGTTATTGTTAGCTTTATTTCAACAATACAACTTCCAAGATTAAAAAAATTAACTAAAAATAATAAAAACATTGTACGAGCAATTCCTTTGCCACCAATATCTCTAAGAAAAGGTCCAGTTCCAATATTTCCTCCAAATAAAAAAGTAAAAAAATTTTTTTCTCATTTAGGCACAGTTATTGAAATAAATAATGAAAAAAAATCCCTTAATTTCTGGTCAACATCTGGAATGATGGCTCCGTTCTATGAACTTTTAAACACTTTATCCAAATGGCTCATTTTAAAAGGTGTTAAAAAAAATAATGCACAAAGTTATATTACTTCACTATTCATAGCTCTATCTGAGAGTGCATATAGTCATTCAAATAAAGATTTATCAATTTTAGTGAAAAACTCACAAACACACAAAGGACTTAATGAACAAGCTGTGCGATCATTAAGAAAATTGAAATTTTATAGTTCCACTGATAAAACCTTAAACGAAATCCTAAAAAGATTAAAAAAATAAACTTAATGAGAGAAATTTTAAAAAACGTTAAAGAAAAACTGGTTTCTAAGTACTCAAAAAGTGAAAATCCAAAAAAGTTTAAACCAAGATTAAAGGCTAGAATAAGAAAAAATAAACGTTTAATTGTCAAAAATATAGATAACTTTTTTGATTGGATTAAAGGAGCGGAAATAGTTGAGCTTAAAAAATGTAATACAAAAGAGGATCCTGTAAGACCTGAGCTGGATAATAAATTTAGAACTAGTTATGGTAGAAAAATCTATGGAGTAAAGTATAAAGGTGAAATTCATGCTGTAATGTGTTTTGCTTTTACTAATGAAATTCCCAAAAGTGTTGAAGAATTGGATATGATGAGCAAGGATGCTTTTCTTCAAAGTATACGAAGAGAATATCAAGTAGGAAAAATAGCGATTGCATACACAGTATGGTCAAAAAAAAGAGGTGGGGGTAAATTAATTGTAAAAGAGGTATTCAAATTAATTAAGAAAACACATCATTTAAATCGGCTTATTACTTTATCACCACTTACAGAAATGGCTCGAAAGTTTCATTTAAGTAATGGAGCTGTTCAAATACAAGTTAACGAGACTACCCAAAACTTTGAATACGAAAAAGTTTGAAGTTCTTTTTCAAATGAAATACGTTTAATAAGTTAATTCTTAAAATAAGGATCTAACTAATGAACAGAAACTTATTCGTACTTTTTTTTAGTCAAATTTTTAGTTTTACAGCTGCACCAGTAACAGTTTTTCTTAGTGGTATTATTGGATCACAAATAAGCCCTTTGAAATCTTTATCAACTTTACCAATGTCCATATCTGTTGTTGGTATCGCTATAGGAGCAATAGTTGCTACCAAAACAATGAGTTTATTAGGAAGAAAAGCTGGCTTTATTTTTGCAGCCATCTCTAATTCTTTAGTTTCTTTATTAGCCGCATATTCAGTTTTGTCACAGAATTTTATTTTATTTTGTTTTGCAAATTTTTTTATTGGGGTTGGAATGGCTTTTACCCATCAATATCGATTTGCTGCAGCTGAAAGTGTTGATAAAGAGAAAATACCAAAAGCAATTTCAATAATTCTTTTAGGAGGAATTGTTTCTGCGTTTATTGGACCAGGAACAGCCAATCTTACAAAAAACTTTGTATCTGGGCAATTATATGTTGGTTCATATTTATCTTTAGCAGTATTTATGTTTCTGCCTGCTATTTTCTTTTTCTTTTATAAAAACAAAACCATTGAAAAAACTGACGCACCATTCATTGGTAGAGGCTATTTTGAAATTATTTCTCAACCCAGATTTTTACAGGCAATGGTAGCAAGTGCATTTGGCTATGCAATAATGACTTTTTTAATGACCGCTACTCCAATTAGTATGCATGTGATGGAGAATATGTCATTAGATAAAACCAGTTTTGTTATTCAGATGCATGTTGCATCAATGTTTTTACCATCTTTAATAACCGGAAATTTGATAAAGAAATTTGGCCACAGCAATATAATGTACATTGGTATATTACTTTATAGTGTAACAGTACTACTAAGTTTATTAGATCAAACTTTTTTTAATTATTTAATTGCACTGATTTTTCTCGGGTTTGGCTGGAATTTTTTATTCATATCAGGGACAAGTCTTCTGGTAACAACTTACAAAGAACACGAAAAATTTAAAGCTCAAGGTTTAAACGATTTTGTAGTTTATTCAGTACACGCAATAGGAAGCTTATCAGCTGGTATATTACTAGTCTTAACTAATTGGAAGTTAATGAACATTATCTGCATCCCGTTAATGGCAATTATTTTGATTACAATATTAAGAGCTGAATTTATTGAAAAAAAAACTAGAAATACTTTTTAAAATCCTCGGCTACCTTTAAAATTTCTAAATCAACAAGACCACCAATTATTAATTGAATAGCTACGATTAAAATAAAGCCTAAACCTATATAAGCAATCCACAAATGTTTTTGAATGTAGTTTGCAAGGTAAGTTGCAAGAGCACCTGTCAAAACAACTGATAAAACCAAACCAAAAACCATAAATCCAAAATTTCCTTTTGCAGCACCAACTACCCCAATAACGTTATCGAAGCTGATTGTTATATCCGCAAAAAGAACTTTATAAACACTTTGTATGTATGAGGGCTGTTTTGATACCTTAGTTGGAGATTTAATTTTTTTGATCTCAAACAAGTCTTTTCTTAAATCATTAACAATCCAAACTAAAAGTAAACCACCTAAAATTTTAATAAAATAAAATTTAAATAAGTATGTTGCAAATACAGCAAAAATAACTTTAAAAACTAAAGCGCCTGCAACACCCCACAATATAATTTGTTTTCTGTGTTTAGGAACAAAGTTAGCTGCTATTAGTCCAATTATAATTGCGTTGTCTGCTGCAAGAATAATATCTATGAAGATAATTTGTAAGAGTATAATAGATTGTTCAATCAAGATTATTCAATAATATAAAATTTCTAATATAATTCAATTAAAAGTAGTGAAAATTTTTATTGATTTAAAGATTTAGACATAATCAAATAGGTTTTTAATAAATTAAGGAGGAGAAATGAAAATATTTAAATATATTTTATCAATTTTTGTTGCCCTACTTGTATTTACTCATTCAAATGCTGCTGAAAAATGGGATATGGCTCTAGCTTATGGTGCTGGAAACTTCCATTCAGCAAACGCAACTGAATTTGCAAATAATGTAACAAAAAAAAGTAATGGTAAGCTAACAATAGTTACTCATCCAGGGGGTTCATTGTTTAAAGGGGGAGAAATTTTTAGGGCTGTCAGAACTGGTCAGGCTCCAATTGGAGAAAGATTTATGTCAGCTTTAGGTAAAGAAGATCCATTACTAGAAATTGACTCACTGCCATTTTTAGCAACTTCCTATTCAGATGCTATGAAACTTTACAAAGCATCAAAAGCTGAAATTGCAAAAAATTTGGATAAAAAAGGACTTGTGTTTTTATATGCAGTTCCATGGCCAGCTCAAGGTCTATACTCTAAAAAAGAAATCAATAGCGTATCAGATCTAAAAGGTCTTAAGTTTAGAGCTTATAATAGTGCAACTGTAAGAATTGCAGAGTTAACTGGAATGGCTCCAACTAAAATTGAAGCTGCTGAGATATCTCAAGCATTTTCAACAGGAGCTGTCGAAAGTATGATTACCTCTCCAACAACTGGTAAGAACAAAAAGATTTGGGAAAATGGTGTAAAATATTTTTATGACATTGCAGCATGGTTTCCAAAAAACATGATTATAGCAAACAAAGAGGCGTGGAATAAGTTAGATAAAGCGACTCAAGACTTAATCATGAAAGAAGCAGCAGTTGCTGAAAGAAAAGGTTGGCAGCTTTCTAAAATGGGAAATAAAAATGACAAAAAAGCTTTAGCTGATGCTGGCATGACTGTCGGTAAAGTTAACGCTGCTTTAAAATCTCATTTTGAAAAAGTAGGTCAAACAATGTCTAAAGAATGGGCTAGTAAAGCTGGTTCAAGAGGACAAACTGTTTTATCAAAATATTAATAATTTAAAATAAAAGGCCATCTATATAAGATGGCCTTTTTAAATTATGTTAATCAAAATAGAAAATTTCCTTCACCGAGTTTATAAATTTTCAGGTATATTAGCGGCTATATTCCTCATACTTGTTGCAGTTTTTATTTTAATTGGAATATCGTCTCGAATTTTTGATTTTTACATAAGAGGTTTGTCAGAGTATTCAGGATATTGTATGGCTGCCTCAACCTTTTTTGCACTTGCTTACACATTTTCAGAGGGTGGCCACATTAGAATTACTTTATTTTTAGAAAAAATGGGTAGCAGACTAAAAAAAATATTTGAGCTTTGGTGTTTGTCTATTTCCTCAATTTTTTCTGGATTTCTTTTTTTCTATTTCAGTAAAATGTTATTTGTTTCTTATAAATTTCAGGAGAGAAGCGAAGGGGCTGATGAAATTTTAATTTGGATACCACAGACAAGTTTGGCCTTTGGATCCTTTATTTTCTTTATATGTATTTTACATCATCTTTTTAAAGCTTTAAAAAATGACTGAAATTATATTAGCAATTTTTTTTATTACTGTTTTATTATTATTTTTAAGTAGCGGTGTATGGGTTGCTCTAAGTATGATTGGTGTCTCAGCCATAGCAATGGAACTGTTCACATCAAGACCGGTCGGTGATGCAATGGCAACAACAATTTGGGGAATGTCATCTTCATGGACTCTTACTGCACTTCCCTTATTTGTTTGGATGGGTGAAATATTGTTTAGAACTAAATTGTCCGAAAACCTTTTTGAAGGACTTTCTCCATGGATGCAAAAGCTTCCAGGAGGACTTATTCATGTAAACGTTGTTGGCTGTGCAATTTTTGCAGCCATTTCAGGTTCCTCTGCAGCAACAGTTGCAACTGTAGGAAAAATGTCAATTCCTGAACTTCGTAAAAGGAATTATCCAGAAAAAATATTGCTTGGAAGTTTAGCTGGATCCGGAACTTTAGGTTTGTTGATACCACCATCTATAATTTTAATAATTTACGGCGTAACAGTTCAAGAGTCTATTGCTAAGCTTTTTATTGCGGGAATTTTCCCTGGAATAATGATTGCCATTATTTTTATGACTTACGTTGTTATTTGGTCATTGATGAATAAAAATAAAATGCCAGTTTTGACGGAAGAAATACCTTTTATTGAAAAAATAAAAAAATCAGGCAAACTAATTCCAGTTATATTGTTGATTGTATCTGTAATAGGATCTATCTATTCGGGTGTGGCCACTGCAACAGAAGCAGCTTCACTAGGAGTAGTTGGAGCTTTAATCTTATCTTTTTTTCAAAAAAGTTTAACTATAGATTCATTTAAAAAATCCTTATTAGGAGCAACCAAAACCTCTTGTATGATCGGATTTATTCTGGCTGGATCAACTTTTCTTTCACTAGCAATGGGTTTTACTGGATTACCAAGAAATTTAGCAATTTGGATAGATACAATGGAGCTCTCGCCTTACATACTAATCATTGTATTGATGATCTTTTACATTATTCTTGGAATGTTTTTAGATGGAATATCCGCAGTTGTTTTAACAATGGCAATAATTGAGCCTATGATTAGACAAGCTGGTTTTGATATGATTTGGTTTGGGATATTTTTAGTTGTTGTTGTTGAGATGGCGCAAATAACTCCTCCTGTTGGATTTAATTTATTTGTCTTACAAGGGATGGCAGAAAAAGATATGGGGTATATAGCAAGAAGTGCCTTTCCACTTTTCCTTTTAATGATTTTGGCAACAGTTATGATTATAATATTTCCTGAAATAGCTTTATGGCTTCCTGAGAAAATGATTCAGAATATAAATTAATATTTAGACTCTTTCTTGCCCTCTATTACAAGTTTAAGTTCTTTATACTCTTTACAATTACAATCTTCTAAAACTGCAAGTCTTTCTTTAGCTTTATCTAGCCTATTAGTGACCACAAATAATTCCCCCATGTATTCGTTTATACCTACATGCTTCGGATCTAATTCAAGCCCCATCGAATAATATATTTCTGCATTTTCGTAATCACCAATTTTTCTATGTGCAAAACCTAAATAGTTTAGTGTATCAGGGTCTGCAGGAAATTTTTTATTATGCTTTAATAAATATCCAATAGCTTTTTTGTAATGTTTTTGTGCTTTATCTGCTTTATTCTTTTTTTCAAATTTTTTTGCTTTATTTATCATTTTTTCTCCAATTTGATATTGGCTTACTGGTTTTGCTCCATCACCACTAGATCCACCACTGCTACCTGCTGAAAAAACAGGACTAGTAATTAAAACAAATAATAAAACAGTTAAAAATTTTTTGCACATCATTTAAACTTTTTTAATTCATCAAGTGGCATTAAGTCTAGATTATTTTCTTGTAAGTTTTCTTTAACTTTTAATGCCGTTTCTAAAGATGAAAGATTATCTCCATGTATACATACTGAATCAATTTCGCAAGGAATTTGTTTACCAGAGAGACAATTTAACGCTTGGTTTTTTACCATCTTTAAAACATGTTCTTGTGCCTCAATTGGATCTGTTATTAAAGCAGTACTTTTTTTTCTTGAGACAAGGTTTCCATCATCTTCATAATTTCTATCTGCAAAAATTTCACAAGCGACCTTCATCCCCAATTTTTTTGCGGACACCTCCATTTTTGAACCTGTTGGCACTAAATAAATTAAGTCTTTATTAATTTTGTAAATTGTTTTTGCAATAATAGTTGCCAACTCAATATCCTCACATGCCATGTTATTTAATGCACCATGAGGCTTAATATGAGATACACTGACTTCGTTTTGTTGTGCAATGGCTTGAAGTATATTGTATTGATCCTTAATAAGTTTCTCTATTTCAGCTGAAGAAAGATTAATTCTTTTTCTTCCAAAATTTTCAGGGTCATTAAATGATGGGTGCGCTCCAATACTTACACCATTTTTTTTTGATATTTTTATAGTTTCTCTCATGGTATCTTCATCTCCCGCATGATAACCACAAGCAATATTTGCAGAATTAACTATACTTAATAGTTCAGGATCATATTTATTTGAGTGGTGTTTAGATTTCTCACCTAAATCACAATTAATATTAATTTCCATAATTTATCAGTTAAAGTATAACATGGCATGATCAAAAATATATACAATCTTGGCGACGCAGCTTTATATTGTGATTTTGGCAATACTGTAAATAAAGAAACTAATCTGAAAGTAATAAATTATTTTAATGATATAAGAAAAAAAAATATTACAGGTATAAAAAATATAGCACCTTCTTATAATAAATTAATAATTTATTTTGATTTAGAACTTACCAATTATAAAAAAATAAAAGATACTGTAGAAAATTTAGATATTTCAACTTTTGAAGAAACTAAAACAAAAGTAGTAAAGATACCCGTATGTTTTGATGATGAGTTTGCACTTGACCTAGAAAGGGTTGAAAAAAGGGCAGGCTTAGTAAAAAAAGAAATAGTCAATCAATTGATATCTCAAAAATATTTTTGTTATATGACAGGATTTATTGCTGGCATGCCTTTTCTTGGTGATATCAAAGAAAAAATTAGATTAGATAGGCTTGAAACACCAAGAGTTAAAGTTCCAAAGGGCTCAGTAGGTATTACAGAACAATTCTGTAATATCTATACTTTTGAAAGTCCAGGTGGGTGGAATATTGTTGGCAATTCACCAAAAAAAGTTTTTACTAAAGATCCAAATAAACTAACATTAATCGATCCAGGTGATGAAGTAGAGTTCTTCGAAATTTCAAAAAAGGAATATTCAAAATTTAATGAGCAAAAATAGTTTTAAAGTATTAAGACCTGGTATAAATACCACTTTTCAAGATTTAGGAAGAGATAACTTATATCATGTGGGCCTTCCATTTAGTGGAGCAATAGATAAAAGGAATTTTCTAATCGCTAACTCATTAGTTACTAATAGAGAAGATGATGCAGTATTAGAGTTTGCATACCAAGGACCCTTACTCGAATTTTATGGAAGTCAAATCTCTATCGCAATCACAGGTAATGTTAATTTTAAGATAATTAAAAAAGATACTTCTGAAATAAAAGGTGAATGTTATAGAACTTACAATTTAGATAATAAAGATTGTCTTGATATTATATCAACTGAAAAGTCAGTCTATGGCTACCTTTCGGTAAAAGGTGGTTTTGAGATTAATAAATTTTGTAATAGTTATTCGACAACTGTTAGAGCTGAAGTAGGTCCTAATGATGGAAAAAAAATAGAGATTGGACAAACAATAATCTTAAATGCTGTTGATAGCGCAATTGAAAAAAGTTTAGAATACTTAAACTCAAAAATAGAATTTATAAGAGTGATAAAGGGCACAAACTTTGATTACTTCTCAGAAAACTCAATCAAAGATTTTACGAGTAAAGATTTTATTGTTTCAAAACTTACCGATAGAATGGGAATGAGATTAAGTGGACCTAAAATTAAGAATTTAAAGAAAACAAACATCAAGTCTGAAGGATTAGGAAAAGGAGTAATACAAGTTCCAGCTGATGGAGATCCTATAGTAATGCTTTCGGACCATGGAACAATAGGCGGTTATCCAAAAATTGCTGTTGTAATAAGTGCAGATTATGACAAGTTAGCACAATGCCCACCTGGAGAAAAAATCAAATTTAAAATTGTAAATCTTACAGAGGCAGAAAATTTATACAAAATTTATACTATGGAAACTAAGAATATAATTAATAAAATAAGATGAATTTTATAACAAGATTACCAGGTCCACTTTTAGTTTTTTTTGGTGCCACTAGTTTAAGTTTTGGAGGAATGATTGTAAAATCTTTCGAGGGCGCCACATTATGGCAGATACTTTTTTGGAGATCTCTTTTTTTTATTTTAGTTGTATCAATTTTTTTACTCATTACTTATAAAAAAAATGTTTTTCATGCATTTAAGAAATCAGGCTTCCCCGGTCTTATCGGTGGTATAGTTTTATCTTCAGGGTTTTGTGGCTATGTTTTTGCAATGTATAATACAACAGTAGCCAATGCTAATTTTATTATTCAAACTCAAACAATTTTTTTGGCAATCTTTGGATATTTATTTTTAAAAGAAAAAATTTCAAAATTAACTTTAATATCAATTATACTAGCCATCTCTGGTATTATTTTAATGGTTGGGGGATCTTTGTCTCCAGGACAAATGTCTGGAAATATTGCAGCATTTATTATGCCAGTGTCATTTGCAATCTTAATTATTATTATTAGAAAATATCCAGATGTAGACATGATACCGTTACAATTAATTGCTGGAATAGTTGCAATGTCTGTTGGTTATTTTGTTGCAGGTAAAATTAATATTTCTTCTTATGATATATTTTTAGGTTTTCTGGCAGGTTTTTTTCAATTAGGTTTTGGTTTTATTTTTATAACAATTGGAGCAAGATCTACACCCTCGGCAATTGTTGGTATTATAATGCTCACCGAAGCTATTCTTGGACCTCTTTGGGCATGGTTATTTGTGAGTGAAAATCCACCATTTGTTGTCTTAATTGGGGGGTCAATTGTATTATTCGCAGTATTACTACAGTTTTACAATGTTATTAAACTGGAAAAAAAAACTATTTCTTGATGACGATTGTCAAAAATATGCTAATATAATTTTATACGGGAGAGACTACATTGAGTAGCGCCGAAGGAGCAACCACCCCGGAAACTCTCAGGCAAAAGGACCGTACATATTAACTCTGGAAAGAGACAAATTCTCGCCGAAGGAGCTAAAATCTCTCAGGCAACACGACAGAGGGGGTTAGAGAGTTAATATGAATATAAAAAAAACTGCACTATACGAACTACATAGAAAGCACAACGCTAAGTTTGTTGAGTTTGCTGGCTATAGTATGCCGATACAATACTCTGAGGGAATTGTAAAAGAGCATAATATTACAAGAAATAAGTCTGGAATATTCGATGTTTCCCATATGGGGCAGTTATTCATTAAATACAGTAACGACATAACAGACAAACTCCAAGAAATTTTACCAACTGATCTTAAAAATTTAAAAATTAATCAAAGCAAGTATTCGTTTTTAATGAAAGAGAATGGGGGAATATATGATGATCTTATCATCACTAGAATGAAAGATAAGTACATGATTATTTTAAATGCTGCATGTAAACAAAACGATCTTCAGATTATTAAAAATAAATTGAATGATCAAAATTTGGACATGAATAATAATTTGTCTCTTGTAGCGATACAAGGTCCAGAGTCTAAAACAATTCTTGAAAATGTAGTTTCAAATGTATCAAAATTAAAATTTATGAACGGAGAAAACTTTTCTTTTAAAAATAATGAAATCTTTATAACAAGATCTGGATATACAGGTGAAGATGGCTTTGAAATATCATTACCTAATAAAGTGGCAATTTCTTTTGTAGAAGAATTAATTTCTAAAGGGTCAACTTTAATTGGTTTGGGCGCAAGAGATACTTTAAGATTAGAGGCGGGCTTGTGCTTGTACGGTCATGACATAAACGAAAATACCAGTCCAGTTGAAGCAAATTTAAAGTGGGCAATTTCAAAAAATAGAATCAATGATAATTTTATAGGATCACATCAAATAAAAAAACAAATCAAAGAAGGTGTGTCAAAATTAAGAGTTGGTATCAAACCAGAGACTAGAGTTATAGCAAGAGAGTCAACGAAAATTTTTGATGAAAAAGACAATGAGATTGGAAAAGTCACTAGCGGAACATTTGGACCAAGCGTTAATGCTTCAATCGCAATGGGCTATATTTCAAATTCTCATTCTAAAAAAGATACAAAAGTTTACTTAGAAGTAAGAGGAAAAAAAGTGCCCGCTAATGTTTGCGATTTGCCATTTTATAAAAAAAGTTATGTGAAAGGAGAAGCCAATGTCTAATACAAAATTTTCAAAAGAACATGAATGGATTACACTAGATGGAGAAGTTGGAACTATTGGAATTACAAAACATGCAACTGAAATGTTAGGTGACATAGTTTTTGCTGAATTACCGGAGAAAGGATCTAATGTTGAAAAAGATGGAACTGCAGGAGTGGTAGAGTCTACAAAAGCTGCAAGTGATGTCTATACGCCAGTAAGTGGTGAGGTTGTAGAAATTAATCAATCAATTGTTGATGATCCGTCAAAAATCAATGCTGATCCAGAGGGTGGAGCGTGGTTTTTTAAATTAAAGTTAAAAGATAAATCAGAACTCGATACTCTTATGAACAAAGAAGAGTACGATAAATTTGCTAAGGAGAGCTCATCATAATGTTACACGACTCAGAAAAAGATTTTATAAAAAGACACATTGGAACTTCAGAAGAGGAACAAAGTAAAATGTTAAAAGTTCTTGGATATTCTTCACTTGATGAACTTATATCTAAAACTGTACCAGAAAAAATTCTTTTCACACAGGATTTAGAGATTGGCGAACCAAATTCTGAATATGAAGCGTTAAGAAAGTTAAAAAATTTATCAAAAAAAAATACTATATTTTCTAATTTTATAGGAATGGGTTATTACGGTACCTATACTCCAAACGTTATTATCAGAAATATTCTAGAAAATCCGGGATGGTACACTTCTTATACACCTTACCAACCAGAAGTCGCTCAAGGAAGATTAGAAATGTTACTTAATTTTCAACAAATGATTGTTGATTTTACAGGCATGGATATTGCTAATGCATCACTACTTGATGAAGGAACAGCTGCAGCGGAAGCTATGGGTTTAAGTTACAGACTTGATAAAAAAGATTCAAAAACAGTTTTTATTTCAGAAAATTGTCATCCACAAACAATTGAAGTCGTAAAGACTAGAGCTGAACCGTTAGGTTTAAAAGTTGTTGTTGGAAGCGAGGATAAAGTAATCGATGAAACATCTGATTTAGTTTGTGGTATTATTCAGTATCCAGGAACTTTGGGTGATATTAAGGATCCAAGTGAATATATTAGTAAAATTCATAAAAAAAATGGTAAAGCGATACTTGTTTGTGACTTATTAGCTTTAGCTTTATTAAAAACTCCTGCAGAATTAGGTGCCGATATAGCAGTAGGGAGCTCACAAAGATTTGGAATTCCCATGGGTTACGGTGGACCACATGCAGCTTTTTTTGCAACAAAAGATGAATTTAAAAGATCAATGCCAGGAAGAATCATTGGAGTTTCAGTTGATAGACACGGAAATAAAGCTTATAGACTTTCGCTTCAAACAAGAGAGCAACATATACGAAGAGATAAGGCGACAAGTAACATTTGTACAGCCCAAGCTTTATTGGCAATAGTTTCAGCAGCCTATGCAGTATATCACGGTCCTAAAGGAATTAAAAATATTTCGGAAAGAGTTTCTCAACTTACAAAGAACTTTGCAGATAAAATAAAACAATCTGGATACAAATTATATTCAGATTCATTCTTTGATACTGTCACAGTTTATACAAATGAAAAGACTGAGCAAATTTTCAAAAATGCGCTTGATCAAAAGATAAATGTAAGAAAAGTAAACTCAGAAATGATAGCTGTCTCTTTTGATGAGAGAAAAAATGTATATAGAGCAAATCAGCTATTGAAAATATTTAATTCTACTGAGTCAATTAAGGACAACCCTACGAGAAGTTTACCGAATCTACCAAAAAATCTTCTAAGAACATCGAAATATTTAGAGCATCCTGTGTTTAATACTTATCACTCAGAAACTGAAATGCTTAGATATTTAAAAAGATTAGAGGATAAAGATATTGCTCTTAATAGATCAATGATTGCACTTGGATCTTGTACAATGAAACTTAATGCTGTAGCAGAGATGATACCAATTAGTTGGAGAGAATTTGCAGAGCCACATCCTTTTGCTCCTGTAGAACAAATGGAAGGATATAGAAAATTATTCACAGATTTAAAAAATTGGTTGAGATCAATTACAGGTTTCTCTGGTGTTTCATTACAACCTAATGCTGGAGCCCAAGGTGAATACGCTGGCTTAATGGTAATAAGAAAATATCATATCGATAGAGGAGAAAGTAATAGAAATGTATGTCTTATTCCAAGTTCAGCTCATGGAACAAATCCCGCTAGTGCACAAATGGTAGGAATGAAAGTCGTTGTCGTTAATTGTGATAAAGAAGGTAACGTCGATATAGAAGATCTAAAAAAAAAGGCAGAGCTTCATTCAGAAAATTTAGGAGCTTTAATGGTAACTTATCCATCAACTCATGGAGTTTTTGAAGAAAAAATTTCTGATATTTGTAAAATAATTCACGATAATGGTGGTCAAGTTTATATGGACGGTGCAAACCTCAATGCATTAGTTGGTATAGCTAAGCCTGGTAATTTTGGACCAGATGTTTGTCATATAAATTTACATAAAACTTTTTGTATACCTCATGGAGGAGGAGGACCAGGTATGGGACCAATTGCCTGTAAGAAACATTTAGAAGTTTTTTTACCAAGTCACCCAATTGTAAAAGATTGTGGTCCAGTTTCAGGAATTGGATCTGTTTCTGCAGCTCCTTGGGGAAGCTCTAGTATTTTGTCTATTTCCTGGATGTACATTAAAATGATGGGTTCAGAGGGTCTTAAACTGGCAACTCAGAATGCGATCCTTAATGCAAACTACTTAGCAAGCAAACTTAAAAATCATTTTCCAATTTTATATACTGGTAAAAATGGAAATATTGCACACGAATGTATTATCGATATCAGACCCATTAAAGCAGAGACAGGAATCACAGAAGAGGATATTGCAAAAAGATTGATTGATTTTGGATTTCACGCTCCCACAATGTCTTGGCCTGTAGCTGGTACGATGATGATAGAACCAACTGAAAGCGAAAGTCTTACCGAAATAGATAGATTTTGTGAAACTTTAATTAAGATTAAAAAAGAAATAGACAAGATTAAGTCCGGGGAGTTTGATAAAGTAGATAATCCAATTAAAAATGCACCACATACTGATCTTGAGCTGTCCTCTGACGAATGGAAACACAAATACACAAGAGAAGAAGCAGCTTATCCATCTAAATATTTAAAAACAAATAAATTTTGGCCTCCTGTCGCCAGAGTTGATAATGTTTATGGAGATAAAAATATATTCTGCACTTGTCCAAGTATTGATGAATTTAAAGAAGATGCAGCTTAAAATTTGATGAAAATTGCTGTAATTGGGTCAGGAATTTCTGGATTAAGTGCAGCATATTATTTATCAAAAAAACATAAAGTTGATCTTTTTGAAAAGGAAGATCGATTTGGTGGACATTCTCACACGTTAGAAATTTCAACTAACAATCAGAGTAAAAAAAAAATCCGTACAGACATTGGATTTATAGTTTTTAACAAACATACCTATCCAAACTTGATTAATTTTTTTAGCGAAATTGGAATAGAGATTGAAAAAAGTAATATGAGTTTATCATTTTTGGTAAAAGAAAAGAATTTAGAATACAGTGGCAAAGGACTCCAGGGTATATTTTCTTATAAAAAAAATTTATTTGATCTTAATTTCTTAAAAATGTTTTATGAGATTATCAAGTTTTATAATAAGAGCTCTAAATTGAGTGATATAGATGAAAATTTAAATCTTGGAACATTTCTTCAAAAAGAAAAAATGTCAGATTTTTTTGTCAATTATCATATTTTACCAATGGTATCAGCTATATGGTCAATGCCACCTGATAATGCAAAAAATATGCCTATTAAGTTTTTTTTAAAGTTTTTTCAAAATCATGGACTATTCAAGTTAAAGAACAGACCTCAATGGTACACTGTGAAAAATAGAAGTATTGAATATGTAAACGAAGTAATAAAAAAAATTAGTGGAGAACACTTTAAAAATTACAAAATTAATAAGGTTACAAGATCTAGTAACTTGGCACGCGTCTTTTATGGAGGGGAAAGCGAATATTTTGAATACGATAAAGTTGTAATTGCTACGCATGCAGATGAAGCTTTATCTATAATCGATGAGCCCTCAGATGATGAAAAAAGTATTTTGAGTAATTTTAAATACAAGAAAAACTTAGCGGTAATTCATTTTGATGAAACTGTTATGCCAAAAAAAAAAATTAATTGGAGCGCATGGAATACTTTTGTATCAGAAAATAATGATAGTTCAGTTACTTACTGGTTAAATTTATTACAGAATTTGAATATAGAAAAGAATATCTTTTTAACTTTAAATCCTCATTTCAATATTGATGAAAAACTCATTGTTGACAAAATTCAATTTAGTCATCCGTATTATGATCATCAGACTTTACAAAATCAAAAAAAATTAGATTTATTACAAAATAAACAAAATATATTGTTTTGTGGAAGTTATCATGGTTATGGTTTTCATGAAGACGGTATCAAATCAACATTAAATATGCTTAAATTCATTAATGATTGAAAATTCATTTATATATACAGGCGAAGTCATTCATAAAAGATTTAAACCAAAAGAACATTTTTTTAAATATAGTGTATTCTCTTTATTAATTGATCTTAACGAAATAAAACTTATAGATAAAAAAATTCCATTTTTTTCTTACAATAAATTTAATGTTCTAAGTTTTTTTGATAAGGACCATGGTGAGAGAGATGGTTCTGATTTAGGAATTTGGGTAGGAAAAAAATTAAAGGAAAAAGGAATTAATTCAGAAGATATTAAGATTAAAATACTTTGTTACCCTAGAATTTTTGGATATGTTTTCAATCCACTGAGCATTTTTTTCATTTATAATAGAAATGGTGAACCAATTGCAATTTTTTATGAAGTAAAAAATACATTTGGAGAACAACACACCTATATATTTGAAATAAAGAATTCAACCTCACAAATTAAAAATGATTGCAAAAAGAAGTTTTTCGTATCTCCCTTCATGGACCTTCAATCAGAGTATTTCTTTAAAGTATTATTACCTAATGAAAAATTATCTGTGATCATTGATCAAAGAGATAAGGAAGGTAAGCTTCTGTTTGCATCCCAGGATGGAATTAGGCATGATTTAACCTTAAAAAACTTATTATTTTGCTATCTAAAACACCCTCTAATGAGTTTTAAAGTCATATCAGCTATACATTTTGAAGCATTAAAATTGTGGATCAAAGGCGTTAAGTTGATTAAAAAAAACATTAAAATAAAAAATAATACGACCTTTGAAAACTAATGATAAATAAAATTTCAGATAAGATCGTCTTTTCTGGTTTAAAGTTAATAAAGTATGGCAAGTTAAATGTTGTTACTTTCCAAAACAAAAAATTGCAGTTTGGAAACGATGGTAATTTAGAGGTAAGTATAAAAATTAATAAGCCAGACTTTTCAAAAAATATAATTGCTAAAGGTAGTATTGGTTTAGCGGAATCTTATATGAAAGGTGATTTTGAAACGGATGATTTATCTAAGTTAATTGAATTAAGTGCTAAGAATATAAAAGTAGTTCATAAATTCTCTGGATTACTAGATTTAACATATTTTAATTATTTTAAAAAATTTATTAATCGAAACACTAAAACAAAAAGCAAAGAACATATTTCAAAACACTATGATCTTGGAAATGAATTCTTTTCTTTATGGCTTGATGATACACTAACTTATTCAAGTGCAATTTTTGAAAATGAGAAATCAAATTTATACGAAGCGCAAATAAATAAATATAAAAAACTTTCAAATCTAATAAAACCAAAGTCAGGCGACAAACTTTTAGAAATTGGATGTGGTTGGGGAGGATTTGCAGAATATATTGGCAAAAACCACGATGTTAATCTTGATTGTATTACAATATCAAAAAAACAATATGAATTTGCCAAAAAACGAATTCATGATGCTGGTCTTAATGAAAAAATTAATATTGAAATGAAAGATTATAGAGACGTTAAACAAAATTATAATTCTATAGCTTCAATAGAGATGATAGAAGCTGTAGGAAAAGATTATTTAAAAAATTATTTTCAAACAATTAAGAAAAATTTGGTACCAGGAGGTAAGGCTGCAATTCAAGCAATCACAATAGACGATAACTTATATAATAGATACAAAAGGAAAGAAGATTTTATTCAAAAATATATTTTCCCTGGAGGCTTTTTGCCATCTAAGAAGTCAATATTAGATTATGTAGAAAAAACTGGACTGAACTTTGATCAATGTAATTCTTATGGTCTTCACTATAGCAATACGCTGAAAATTTGGAGAGACAAGTTTTCAGAAAGATGGGAAGATATTTCAGAACAAGGTTTTGATAATACCTTTAAAAGAATGTGGAATTTCTATTTATCTTATTGTGAAGCAGGATTCAAATCTAAGAATATTGATTTAATTCAATTTTCTTTAACTAACAAAGCATAATAAAAATGAAAATAATAAATTCAATTTTGTTGATAATTACCTTAGCTTTAGTTACAAGCTGTTCTAATAATATGAAACCAGAAGACTTTAAAAATACAGAACCAACTCTTTTAATTGAAGAATATTTTGAAGGAAAAGTTAAAGCTTGGGGAATTTTACAAGATCGAAGCGGAAAAGTTACACGACAGTTTAAAGCAGATTTAGTTGGATCTTTTAAAGAAAATGTTATCACTTTAGATGAAGATTTTTATTGGACTGATGGTGAAAAACAAAAGAGAACATGGAAAATTAAAAAAATTGATGATAATAATTATGTTGGTACTGCTCCAGATGTAGTAGGTGAGGCTACAGGTGTTCAATACGGATCTGCGTTTAAATTTAAATATGATTTAATGGTACCTTTTAAAAATAAAAATATTAAAATTTCGTTTGATGACTGGATATTCAAACAAGATGAAAAAGTTGCAATTAATCGTGCAACACTTACTAAATTTGGATTTAAAGTCGGAGAACTTACTGTATTTTTTATGAGAGATTAGTCTTTAATTCGTTTCATTCCTTTTTCAAGAATCTTAAAATATAAACCATTCGGAATGACTTTGAGAACCTTCATAATTGTTGTGAAAGACTTTGGAAAATGAATTTCAAATCCTTTACTTTTTGTTAAGCCTTTAAACATTTGTTCTGCAGCAAATTCGGGTGATTTTATCATTGGCATTGGAAAATCATTTTTATCAGTCATAGGAGTTTTTATAAACCCAGGACTTACAAGAGATACTCTTACGTTACTTCTTTTAAGATCAAAATATAAACTTTCAGCAAAACTTGATAAAGCTGATTTAGACGCACAATATGCACCTGCTGCTGGGAGACCTCTATAACCTGCTACAGAGGATACTATAGATATCTGACCCGCCTTTTTACTTTTATAATACTCGTAAACTGAATTTATTGAATTTACAGTTCCAAAAAAATTTACTTCCATAATTTTTCTTACTTTTTCAAGATTTAATGTTTTTTCAGATTTTGGATCATGAATCCCTGTGCAGAAAACAGATATATCAACTTCCCCAAGCTTTTCTTTTACTTGAGAGAATACACTTTTACATTTTTCTTTGTCGGTAACGTCTAGAGGAAAAGCAAATATATTCTCACTAGATTTAGATATTTCATCTAATAAATTTTCTCTTCTTGCGGAAATAGCAACTTTCCATCCTTCTTGAGCAAATTTTAGCGCCAAGGACTTTCCTATACCGCTGCTAGCTCCCGTAATCCAAATTGTTTTATTATTCATATAAGATTGATGTATAGTATGATTATGCTTAAAAATAAATTTATATCTTTTCTTCTATTTGCAATAGTTACATATTCAGCGTCTTTTATTGGTAGTATAGCGACAATTTCTTACAAAGAACCATGGTACTCAAGTTTAAATAAATCGTTTCTAACTCCACCAGATTGGGTCTTTGCTCCTGTATGGACTACATTATATTTGTTTATGACTATAGCAATATGGGCAGCGTGGCATAAAAATTATAAAAATATAAATCTTGTTTTAATTTATTTTATCCATCTATGCTTTAATACAACTTGGAGTATAGTTTTTTTTGTTTTTCACAATATTCTTTTTGCTCTTATAAATTTATTAGTAATTATTTTTTTCATAATAGTTTTAATTTTAAAATATAAAGATATAAACAAAGTAAGTTATTATTTAATGATTCCTTATTTACTTTGGAGTTGTTATGCATTAATTCTAAATTTAAGTTTGTTAATATTAAATTAATATGGATGATGTTGTTATAGTTGGTGGTGGTATAATAGGAGCTGCAACAGCTTATTTTTTGTCAAAAGAGGGAAGAAAAGTAAAAGTTATTGAAAGAGATCCAACATATAGAACAGCATCTTTCCCTTTATCATTAGGCGGTTTCAGAAGACAATTTTTTCAAACAGAAAACATTCTTTTAGGGAAATTTGCTAGAGAATTTATTTTTCAAATACCAGAACTTTTAAAAACAAAAAAAAATCCCAAACCAACAGCTAGTATGGTGCCTAATGGATATTTGCTTATGTTTGGAGCAGAACATGCTGAAGAACAATATAAAGCTCTTGAAAATCATAAAGCATGCAATGCAGGGACAAAAAATATAAAAGGGTCTGATTTAAAACAATTTTTCCCTTACATAAATAACGAGGGCATTGAAACAGCAACTTTTACTGACAACAAAAGTGAAGGTTGGATTGATCCATTTATGTTTCATGGAGCGCTCAAAAGTAAAGCAATTGAGCTAGGTGCTGAGTTTATAAAAGGTGATGTAAAATCTTTATCAGAGATAAAGGCCAAGACTATTGTATCAGCAGCTGGATGTTGGACAAAAGAATTGTTGGAAGATATTCCAGTTGAGCCTCAGAAACATACTGTTTTTAGAGTTAAGTGTCCCAAACATATTCCTGAAATGCCTTTGACTGGAGATTTAACTACTGGAGTTTATTGGCGACCAGAGGGGAAAGAATATCTTGCAGGATCTCCTAAATCTGTTTTTGATGCTAAAGATCTTGAACCTGCATGGGATGATTTTGAGGAATTAGTTTGGCCAGCTCTTGCACAAAGAGTTCCTATATTTGAAGAATTAAAACTAACAGGTGGTTGGGCTGGATACTATGACTGCAATAGACTAGACAACAATGCAGTAGTTGGCAAGCATCCAAAGTTTGAAAATGTTTATCTTGCAACTGGATTCACAGGAAGAGGATTGATGCAAGCCCCCGGAATAGGAAGAGCATTAACGGAGTTAATTACTACAGGAGCGTACCAATCGATTGATATTTCTAACATGGCAGTTGAAAGAGTTTTAGGCAAAGAAGCAAGACCAGAGCCTTACGTTTTATAAAAATTATTTACAATAAATATCTCCCCATAATAACTTATTATTTTTACTCTCTTTTCTAAGTTTAAGAATTAAATTATCAGTATTTGACCACTCAAAGTGAAATTTCCTACTTTCACCAATAGAAAAGTTAAATTCGTTATAGCCAATTTTTTTCAGATGATTTAGACATTTTATTGATTGATCTAAAAATTCAGAAGTAAATTCAAATGATATTATCCCTGCTTTTTGAGATAATCCTAATAGTACATCATGCTCAAATCCCTCTACGTCAATCTTAATATAACTTGGTAATCCATAAATTTTTATTAAATAATCAAGAGTAGTTACTTCTACGGAAATTATTTGATCCCATTTCTGATTAGAAAATCTTCCATTTTTCCAGTGTTTTGCCATGGTTGAAATTGTAGGCATTTTTGAATTTACTTCTAATGTCATGTTCCCCACTGTTTTACCAACTGCTTTTTCAAGAATTTCAACATTTTTATTGTTCTTAAAATTTTTTTTTAATTGTTTTATACATTGAGGCAAAGGTTCCAACATTACAATCCTAAGATTTTTATCCAAAATTTTTTTTGATTTTTCACCTAAATGAGCACCAATATCAAAAAACAAATCCCCCGAATTCAATAATTTCAGAACATCGTGAGATTTCTTTTTTCTAAAATAAGATTTGATAAATGAAAACATCTTAATTAGGTGCCACAAAACGTTTGATATTTTTCATCACTTTTAGGTGGTGGAGATTGATATTTAGCCAAATCTTTTTGATTTGTGTATGGTTTTTTCAAAGCTTCAAGTAAATCGTTAAATGGTTTGAAGTCATTTTTTTCAGCTGATTTTAAAACATTTTCCACATTATGATTTCGAGGAATTATTACAGGATTATTATATTTCATTAACTTATCGCTATCTTTGGATAATCTTTTCTGCCATTTTATCCTCCAATTATTAAATTTTTCATTTTGGTAATCTTTTTTATCCTTGAATTTTTGACTCATCAAAAAACAAAAGGTGTTAGTGTAGTCTAACTTCAGCTCTTTCATTAACTCTAATAATTCAAATATTAGCAAATTATCTTTTTTATCATCACCAATTAAGCCCAACTTATTTTTCATCATTACAAACCATTTTTTCTCATATTGTTTGTCAAATTTATCAATTACATCTGTTGCAATTTTTAATGCTTCATCTTTTTTTGGATTAATCAAAGTTAATAAACATTCAGCAAATCTAGCCAAATTCCATTTTGTGATAGCTGGCTGGTTCCCATACGCATATCTCCCCATGTGATCAATTGAACTGAAACAAGTGCCTAGATTGTAACTATCCATAAAAGCACACGGACCATAATCTATCGTTTCACCTGAAATCGCCATGTTATCAGTATTCATTACTCCATGAATAAATCCTACACGCATCCAATTGACTACTAATTCAATCTGCTTATCAATTAATTTGCTGAGTAAGTCGTAAGCATTATTTTTTGATTTTGATATCTCAGGATAGTGTCTTTCAATTGTGTAATTAACTAAAGTATTGAGTTCATCTAAATTTTCTCTTGTTCTAATAAATTGAAAAGTTCCAACTCTAATATGACTTGATGCAACCCTTGTTAATATTGCACCCTGCAATGGTTTTTCTCTAATCACATTTTCTCCAGTTTTCACAACAGCCAAACTTCTAGTCGTAGGTATATTTAATGAGTACATAGCTTCACTCATTAAGTACTCTCTTAACATTGGACCTAATGCTGCTCTTCCATCTCCATTTCTTGAAAAAGGTGTCTGGCCTGACCCCTTGAACTGAATATCAAGTCTTTGATTATTTTTTGATATATGTTCACCAAGTAAAACCGCCCGCCCATCTCCTAGCATTGTAAAGTGACCAAATTGATGGCCCGCATATGCTTGAGCTATAGATTTGGCACCCTTGGGCAAGGAATTTCCAGAAAATATTTTTGCTAACTCTTTATTATCAATATTTGAAAAATCCAAACCCATTTTATCAGCCAGATCATAATTTAAAATTACTAACTCTGGATGTTTTACTGGGACAGGGGATATCTCATAGATAAAAGATTTTGGTAAATTTGAATATGAATTATCAAAATTCCATCCTATTTTATTTTTGTCAGACATATTTCATTTACAATCTATCATAGATTTTAAAACTGTATTATCTTTTCTAACATACCAATCATCCCAATGACTTAAGTTTTCAAAAACTCTTTTGTAATTATTTTCAGTCATAATTTTTAAAATTTTGTCTCTTTTTTTTTCTAAAAAATTATGCTCAATTGTAAATATTTCTACGTGCCTTTTTTTAAAGTCAAAATTCTTTAAGATTTCAAACTCACTTCCCTCTGTATCAATCGAAATATAATCAATTTGTTTTTTATTTAAATGTTCATTAATTAAATCATTCAAAGAAATTGTCTCTACTTCATAACTCGTAAAATCCTCTCTTAATTTACTATTATTGTCATTTTCTAAGAAATCATTACATCCTGATAATTCTGGATGTTTTGGAACTTCATTAAATATTAATCTTTTTCCACTCTCGCTAAAAACAGCTTTTTTAGATAAGACACATTTTCTGTTTTTCATTTTTTGATGCCAAAAATTTGAGGGCTCACAAATTATTCCTGTCCAACCTCTTTTTTCTAGTGCAAAAGTATTACTTAAATGTTTTCCATCACAAGCACCTATTTCTATAAAATAACCATCTTTCTTTTGTTGAGTAAAATATAAGACAAACAAATCTTGGGAAATTTGTGATTTTGATTTCCACCTATTGGAAACAATGAATTCAAGAAAATCGGAATAGTTCATTTGCATATTAAATTAAATTTTTTTGATACATAAACCTAAAATTCCATTAAAGATAGATACAGAGATAACTATTGACTGTCCCTCAAACGAATAGAAATTAAATGAAGGATAAAAACCAATAGCAATGCTTAGGAAAAGATAAGTTAAAATAAAAGGTCTTAAAAATTTTTTTATTTTCAATTTTATTTTTTCTTATATTTAGCGGCCTCCTCAGAACCACTTGTTGCTGAACCTTTACTGTATGAGTGTGCACCCATCCCAGCTAATTGTCCATCTTTTACAATAAGGTATTGATCTCTAATAGGTTTTTTATCGAAGAAGCATTCTAATATTTCCCTTACACCATCTGCATATCTTGCTTGAGCAGAAAGCGAAGTTCCTGACGTATGTGGAGTCATTCCGTGATTTGGCATTGATCTCCATACATGGTCATTGGGAGCGGGTTGTGGGAACCATACATCTCCAGCATATCCACTTAATTGACCAGATTTTAATGCATCAGCTATATCATTTTTGTTACAAATTTTTCCTCTAGCAGTATTTACTATGTAAGCACCTTTTTTCATTTTACTTATCATTTTTTTATCAAATAAGTTTTCAGTTTCAGGGTGCAATGGACAGTTAATTGTGACAACGTCACAAACTTTTACCATTGACTCAACAGACTCATGAAAAGTTAGATTTAATTCTTTTTCTACACTGTCAGGTAATTTGTGCCTGTCAAAGTAGTGCAAGTGTACATCAAAAGGTTTCATTTTCCTTAAAGCATCAAGACCAATTCTTCCTGCAGCAACTGTTCCAATATGCATTCCTTCAACGTCATAACTTCTGTGAACAGCATCAGCTATATTCCACCCACCTTCATTAACAATTCTATGTTGATTATGATAATCTCTAACCATTGACACAATCATCATTACAATATGTTCAGCAACTGATCTTGAATTACAAAATGTAACTTCAACAACATCAATTTTATTGTCCATTGCTGCTTGTAAGTCTACGTGATCAGATCCTATACCAGCGGTAATTGCCATTTTTAAATTCTTTGCTTTTGCTATTCTTTCTTTAGTTAGGTAATACGGAAAAAATGGTTGAGAAATTACGATATCTGCATCAACAATGTGTTTATCTGCTTCACATCCATCACCATCTTTACTATTAGTAACAACAAATTCATGACCATTGCTCTCTAAAAATTTTCTAAGTCCCAGCTCTCCTGATACACATCCAAGTAATTGACCAGGTGTAAAATCTCTTCCTTTGGGAGAAGGTAATGTCATTCCGTCAGGATATTTTTCAAGTTTTGGTAAGTCGCTCAAAGGATAAGATTTTGGCATTCCACCCTTTGGATCATCATATAAAACACATAATATTTTCATTTTTTTTCTCCTAGTTATTTATAAAAGCAATTATCTTGAATTTATATGACTGACTGTAGCACAATAATAAAGCGTCTAGCAAATAAATAGTGTTTATTTTGGATAGTTTTTTTTGAGTATAAATTTGTTTAATACAACCCCAAAAATTATAATAATCACAGAGCCGGTGATGACGGGGCTAATTAAGTAATCAAATGAGGCAGATCCTATTATAACAATTATCGGATTACCCCCAGCTGGTGGATGAGTGACGTTTAACATAATCATAAAAAAAACTCCAAGACCAACTGCTATGGGAATTAAAATGTACTCTGGTAGAGGAATAAATGTTAAAGCAATTACCCCTACAGTGGCAGTTACTAGATGACCAAAAAAAATATTTTTGGGATGTGCGAATGGGCTTTCCGGATAACCATATAATAATACCATAGTTGAACCAAACGAAGCAACCAGAAACAGTCCATAGTCAGTCTTGTAAGTTAGCAATGTTAACACACCGATTGTAATAGCTGAAAAAAAACCAGCTATAGAGTTGTTGATAATTTTTTTAGTTTCCATTAGTTAGGCCTTTCTTTAAAGCATTGAAAGGTAGAAGTATACATTCTTTTCTACTTATATTTTTTGAGCTTATTAATTCTTTATATTTTCTTAAGTTATTGGGTAAGTCACCTTTGTTTTTAAAAAATTCATTTGCACAATCGCAAATTTCAATCATTTCTTCAACTTTTTTTCCATTTGAATTACTTGATAACAAATTTGCAGAAGCCTGGCAGTAAACACAATTTTTGCCTTGATATGAAACTTTGGTAATTTTTCCTTTATTTATCTTAAAAAATAATTGGATCTCATCTCCGCATAAGGTATTTTTAGCTTTAGAGTTGTGTGTAAAATCTGATATTTTTTTTTGAGATTTCGTATCAGAGGCTAGTCTTAAAATTTTAAGATCCATTTTCCCAGTATATGAAATTGGCTTAAATTTGCTAGTTGATAAGTTATCCAACTCAAATCGGACGAAAATTGATATAGATTTTTGTTGTTAAAGATTAAGAATAATAATATTAATTTGAAATGTTAGAGCTGAGAAATGAGAAAGTTGCCATCCCTGTAGTTTTGTTAGCCGGTATTTTGTGGTCTTTTGGACCTTTGGTTGTAAGACATATTGATCAGCCTGAATTAGTTCCTTGGCAATATCTTCTTGGGAGAGGTGTTACAATTTTTTTAATACTTAATTTATATTTATTCTTTGAAGAGGGATTTTCCTTTTATAAGAATTATAAAAAAGTTGGAATATCAGGGTTAATTGGGAGTACAGGATTGGGTATTGCTATGATCACATTTATTTGGTCAATAACAAATACTTCAGCTGCAATTACTTTATTGTGTTTGGCGGCTATGCCCTTTATTACCGCATTTTTAGGTTTTTTGTTTTTAAAGGAAAAAATTTCAACAAATGTTTGGATTGCAATAATTATTGCCGCTATTGGTATAATAATAATAGCATTTGGCAATACTAACAAAGGTTCAATTTTTGGTCTTTTGTTTGGCATTTTATCTGCAGTAGGATTTTCAGTTTTTTCTGTGTCTCTAAGATGGAGACCTGAAACTCCAAAATTTACAACAGTTGCGATTGCAGGATTGATTTGCGCAATAGTATCAATAGTAATATTGGTAGAGACTGACAGTAGTTTAATTTCTTCAAGCCGTAACCAAGGCTTGTTTTCAGTTCATGGAACTTTAGTTTGTGTAGGATTAATACTTTATTCTTTAGGATCAAGGATGATACCAGCTGCGGAGCTTACACTTTTGTCATTAACAGAAGTAATTGGTGGAATTTTTTGGGTTTGGTTACCAATATTAGGAATTAATGAAGTCCCTACAAATAACACAATTATAGGCGGCTTTTTAATTTTTATCTCAATAATTTATTATAGTTTAATAATTAAAAACAATAGACGATTTATTGCATTAAACTAAATGGCAAATAAGAAGATTGTTAACAGCTGGAATGAGTGGGATCCGCTTAAGCATGTGATTGTTGGAAGAGCAGACGGTTGTTGTATACCAGCGCCAGAGCCAGCTTTAGATGCAAAAGTTCCCGAAGACTCAGATATGAAAGGTCAACACGGTCCTCGAACTAAAGACACAGTTGATAAAGCTAATCAACTTTTAAATGACTTCGCTTCCTTATTGGAAAAAAGGGGAATTAAAGTCGATAGGCCTGTTCCTTTAAATCATAATCAAAAAATTTCTACACCAGATTGGGAAGTTGAAAGTATGTTTGGTTGTATGCCTGCAAGAGATATAATTTTAACAGTTGGAAACGAAATGTTAGAGGCAACAATGAGTTATAGATGTAGATGGTTTGAATATTTAAATTATAGACCTTTAATTAAAAAATATTATGATCAAGATAAAAATATGAGACATGAGTCAGCACCAAAACCTCGACTTACAGATGCAGATTATAGAAAGGATTATTTATCTGATAAGATTGGTGTAAAAAAAAGACTGGAGTGGACTGAAAAAAAATTTTTTGTTACTACAGAAGAAGAACCATTATTTGATGCAGCAGATATATTACGATTTGGAAAAGATTTAATAGTTCAACATGGTTTTACTACAAACTTAAGTGGAATTGATTGGTTAAGAAGACATTTTAAAAATCATAGGGTGCATGCTGTAAATTTCCCGGGAGATCCATATCCAATTCATATCGATGCAACTTTTACCCCTGTTACAGAAGGTATAATTATAAATAACCCTCAAAGAAAGCTACCAGTTTCACAGCGGAAACTTTTTGAAAATAATGGATGGAAAATACTAGACTCAGCTCAACCGGCTCACAATACTCCACCTCCATTATGCTATTCCTCTGTTTGGCTTTCAATGAATGTTCTCGTGTTAGATCCAAAAACAGTTTGTGTAGAAAAAAGTGAAGTTTACCAAGCTGATCAATTAGATAAACTTGGTCTTGAAGTTGTCCCGGTGGATTTAAGAGACGCCTATGCTTTTGGAGGGGGTCTTCACTGTTGTACTGCAGATGTATATAGGGAAGGGGATTTAAAAGATTATTTTCCGAAACAATAATTAGTTCTTAGAAGAGTTTTCAACATCGAGAGCCTCTAATTGCTGAGCGACCTCTTCACTGTTATTAGAGACTTCTTCACTGTTATTAGAATAGTCAGCATCATTGCTTTTTCTTTTGCTTTCTCTCATTCTTAATCTTTCTTCTTTTAATTTTTCTTGCTCTTCCCTTGCTTTTTGTTCACGATCAAATTTTTCTTCCCATTCTCTTAATTTAAGAGCCTCAAGATTTCTTTTCTCTTGTTCTTTTTCATCTCTTAATTTTTGTTCTCTTCTTTTTCGTCTTGTCTCTTTTAATTCTTTTTGTCTTTGCTCATCTTCTCTTACCCTTAAATCAACATCTTTACGGCTTTGTTCCTCAGATCTAATTTGAAGCTCTTTCTCTCTCTTTTTTAGATCAGATTCCTTATTTTTTTGTTCTTCTCCTTTAAACTTTAGGTTTAACTCTTTTTCTTTTAATGAATTTTCTTTAGTTTTTAATTCATTGTCTTTTAATTCTAATTCTCTTTCTTTAAGCTTTAAATTTTCAAACTTTATCTGTAATTTTTCTTCTTGTTTTCTAAAATTATCTTCTTTAGCTCTTAATTCTTTCTTTTCTAAACTAAGTTTACTAAATTCTTGTTTTTTTAAATCTTTTTCTAACTGTTGCTGTTTAAGCTTTTGATTATGTTTGTATTCTTTTATTGCACTCGAAGTAAAACTCGCTAACTTTGAAAACGCTCCGTGCTCAATTTTTTTTCTTTTTTTTCTTTTAGGCATTTTTTTTTGGGCGCATTTAAGCAAATAAAGTTAAATTCAACAAGATTAAATTTATTTTATTGTTTAATTTGAGTTACAACCAACAATAGAAACAATTATTTTATTTTCTCAGGCTCTTCAATAGGCTCTGTTGTAGGATTTAACTCCATTCCAACAGGAGTAATCGTCGTAGGAACAGCAACAAACTGTGAGTCTGGATTTTCCTCTGATGGTCTTATTTTCATTCTATAAACCGCAAAAACACCAATTAAACAGTGGAATATAATAAGAAATATGAAAAATCCATTATTACCAACTAAATCCATTAACAAAGAACATAAAAAAGGTCCACTGATCGCTCCTAAACCAAAGGCAAATTGCAAACCTGCTCCAGCAGCAACAAACTTGTCTCTAGTTATAAAGTCATTAGTGTGCGCAAGTATCAAAGAAAACATTGGTAAGCTACATACAGAAAAAGCTATTAAAAAAATATAAAACCATAACTTTGAAGATCCTAGCCCTTCAGGTAAATACATTGTGCCAACTGAAAAGATTGCAAAGAAAGCAAAAATTGCAGCACCAAAAGTTGAATAAATAATAACTTTTCTTCTATCAAATTTATCAGAAATGTATCCAACAGGATATTGCGAAACTGCACCTGAAATTGCCAACATAAAAGTAACTAAAGATATATCAAATATACTAAAATTCATTGCAGCTGCATAAACTGCTAATAAGGTAAACAATGCTGATTGAATTGTTCCGTAAAGAACAGAGCTTACCATTCCAAGAGGTGATGATGAATATAATTCTTTTAAACTCATACTTTTAATTTTCTTAAAAGTAGGTGGTTTTCTTTTAGTTAATAAAATTGGCAGAAGCGCTAATGACATTAATACAGATATTAAAATAAAAGGCTGAAAATTCTCAGGACTACTAAAATTTAATAAAAACATTCCTGAACCCATAGATCCATATAAAATAATCATATAAATAGACAAAACTTTACCTCTGTTTTTATTACTTGATCTATCATTTAACCAACTCTCAGCAATTGTATAGATTGAAACCATTGAGTATCCTGTAATTACTCTTAATAAGAACCAAGTTAAGGGATTTACAAAAACTGAGTGAACTAGTATCGCAAGTGATGCTACTGATGCAAAAGCAGCAAATACTCTTATATGACCAACCCCTGATATGACTGAAGGAACAGTTCTGGCACCTATAAAGTAACCAACAAAATAGCCAGACATCATAAATCCAGTTGAAGCAAGACTAAATTCTTCAATAACTGCTCTAACTCCTAATAAAGCATTTTGATAACCATAGGCTAGCATGATTGCACTCATACCCAAAAATAATGCCCAAGAATTTTTAAATACTTTATTCATAAACTGGCAGCTTATTATTTCTGATTTGAGACTAAATCAAGAAATTATTATGACGAACTTATGACTTTTTTAATTTTAAGAAAGAGTGGGTAGCTATCGTTAATACAATTATAGCACCCCCTACGATTGTTTCAGGTGTAGGCTGTTCTTTAATAATGAGCCAGACCCAAATCGGACCTATTATAGTTTCTAACAGGAAAAATAAGTTTACCTCTGCTGCTGTTATAAATCTAGGTGCTATAGTAACAAGAACGAATGGTATTGCTACGCACATTACACACATTAAAGGGACAATGTAAATATCGTTATTATTCAGAGAATAATCTTTTACAAAAAACATTGCAAAAAGAGCTATGATCAACTTTCCAACCACTGCAGAGGGAACCAGGTTTAATTTTTTTGCTGATCTAATTATAACAGCACCCACTGCAAGACCCATAGCAGCAACAAATCCTAAAATATCACCAAAAAAATTTCCTAATTTAATTGAGTCGTAAAAAATATATAGTGCAGCAAAAAAAGTTATAAAAATTGCTACCCAGGTTTTTTTATCAGGATTTTCTTTAAGGAAAAATGACCCAAGAATGGCAGATAACATTGGTGCTGTAGCAATCATTATCAAAGTATTAGCAACATTTGTATTTTGAATCGAAACAACAAAAGCAATGTTGGTAACTGAAAATGTTAAAACATAAGCAAAACCATAATAGCCATTTGATCTTAACAAATTAAAAAATTTTAATCTGTAAATTAAAAGCATACCAATAAAAACTAAAATAAACGGAATGATTCCTCTATAAAAAACTAAACTCCAAGTCTCAACATTAGATAGTCTAATAAATAAAGAGTCCGGCGTTATAAACATCACAGCCACAAAAGCCATTAAAGACCCTTTTTTTTGATCTGATAAACTTTTCATAACGAAACTTTTAAATTTATTTTAATAGTGGGAGTAAGGTTTCCTTGAAAAAATTCTTCTTACCAATGGTTCAAAATCCTTTAAACTCATTGACTTATAATTAGGATCAAATGAACACTGATCGTACTTTTCACAAAAGTTTATTGTATCTTGATAATACTTGTGATCCTTATATTTTTCTCTTTTAAATCTGTCAGCTCCAAGATGATGCGCATAATAATACATTTGGAATTCACCATGTTTTTCAATTATCCAATGCGTTTTTTCTGATACGTAAGGCTTTAATACTGATGCAGCATACTCTGAGTGGTTCAAAGGAGCTAATTCATCTCCAATATCATGCAGTAAACACGCAACAACCATCTCTTCACTTTCATTATTCCTAAAAGCTCTAGTAGCACTTTGCAAAGAATGCTCTAATCTTGTGATTTTATAACCTTCTAAAGTTGTGGTCATTCTAGATAAAAAATTTAGTATTCTGTCAGCTGTCTCACCAACATACTCTTTTTCTAATTTGTCTAAAAAAAGATAGTCTTCTTTTGACCCATTTTTCATTTCTGTAAAATTTACTTTTTTCATACTTAATTATTAGACTTTGTACTCAATAAAGACAACTGTGTCACTTTATTATCACCTAAGTCATCAATTAATTTTACAGGATAATCACCTGTAAAATAGTGGTCAGTCAATTGCGGATATGTAGAGTTTCTTTTTTCATAACCCATTGCTCTATATAAACCATCAATACTTAAAAACTTTAAAGATTTTGCATCTATATATTTGCAAATTTCTTCATTGGTTTTATTAGCTGCTAAAAGCTCTTTTTTTGTTGGTGTATCAACACCATAGAAGTCAGGAAATCTAATTTCAGGTGATGCAATTCTTACATGGACCTCTTTTGCTCCAAAGTCATATAACATTTTTACAATTTTATGAGACGTAGTACCTCTTACCAAAGAGTCATCGACTAAGATAATTTTTTTATTTTTAATCGTAGATTTGTTTGCATTTAATTTTAATTTAACTCCAAGGCTTCTTATCTTTTGAGCTGGTTCAATAAAAGTTCTTCCCACATAATGATTTCTTATTAAACCGAGGTCAAAATTAATTTTTTCATGTTGGCTATAACCAATAGCTGCAGCATTTCCTGAGTCTGGAACAGGAACTACTAAATCAGCATCAATACTAGTTTCTTTTGCAAGCTCTACACCAAAATTTTTCCTGTACTCATAAGCACATTTTCCATTTAAAATACTATCTGGTCTTGAAAAATAGATATATTCAAAAACACACGGTCTAATTTTTTTTAATGGAAACGGTTTTAAACTAATTAGTTTTTTATTTTCAACATAAACTATTTCACCATTTTCTACGTCTCTTATATATTTAGCTCCTATAATATCTAATGCACATGTTTCGGAGGCAAAAACATAAG
>CACOXX010000009.1 GCA_902631265.1 uncultured Pelagibacteraceae bacterium
ACAACTGTTCCTGCAAAATCAATACCTGGAATATGTGGAAACTCTTTTACTAATCGTGCACCGTTTTTAAGTATTAATGCGTCTTTAAAATTTAATGTTGAGTAATCTACTTTTACTAAAACATCTCCGTGTTTTAAAAAAGATTTATCAATTTTTTTTATTTCTCTTGAAAACTTTTCACCTTCTTGGTTTATGACCAATGCATTAAAATTATCAGACATTTTTAGTAGTAAATATTATTTCGCAATGAATCGCAAATATCTATTTTGATAGCTTAAGTCGTCTTTAAACTGACCTAGGTAAAAATTTGTAACTGTAGTTGCTTGTTCTTTTTTAATTCCCCTCATTGTCATGCAATGGTGGGTTGAATCTATCGTAACAGCAACTCCTTTTGCGTCTAAACTTTCCATTAAAGTTTTCGCAATTTGTACTGTTAGCCTTTCTTGAGTTTGTAATCTTTTTGAAAAAACTTCAACAACTCGAGCTATTTTACTTAATCCAACTACCCTTTGATTTGGAATGTAAGCAACGTGAGCTTTGCCAATTATTGGAGCCATGTGATGCTCGCAATGACTTTGTATTGATATATTTTTTTGTACGACCATATCACTATAACCCTCAACATCACCAAAAGTTTTTTCTAATATAGTGCTTGGATTTTCTGAATATCCTTTGAAATATTCTTTAAAAGCTTTTACTACCCTTTTAGGAGTTTCTAATAAGCCCTCTCTGTTTGGATCTTCTCCCATCCATTCCAAAATTGTTTTAATAGCCTCTTCGGCCTCTTTGTCGCTAATTTTTGAGGTAGTTTGTTGCTTTTGAATATCTTTAACAATTTTCATAGGGACCTTATACCTATTAATTAAGTTTTTTAAAATATTTATTATACTATTTAATATGTTAAATACTTAGAGAATATATGTTTAAAAAAAGAGAAAGTGTCACAGAGATTGAAGAAGGAAGCTTCTTATCACCAAAATTTGATAACGATGGTTTGATTCCAGTTATTACTACATGCATAAACACAAAAGAGATATTAATGCTAGGTTATATGAATGTTGAAGCATTCAAAAAAACAATTGAAACTAAGGAAGCTCATTATTGGAGCAGATCTAGAAAGCAAGTTTGGCACAAAGGTAAAACGAGTGGTTTTATTCAAAAAGTTAAGGAAATAAGAATTGACGATGATCAAGACTCTGTTTGGTTAAGTGTTGATATTGGAAATGGTTCAAGCTGCCATGTTGGATACAGATCTTGTTTTTATAGATCTATACCTTTAGGAAAAATCGAAAATGCTAGAGAAATTAAAATGAAATTTGAAGAAAAAGAGAAGAAATTTGATCCTGAAAAGGTTTACAAAGATCAGCCAAATCCAACAAAAATTTAATGTCTAAAATTCAGAAAAATGTATTAGGTGGGGATTTAGAATTATGTTCATCAAATCCTTTAACAGGATGGTACAGAGACGGATGTTGCAATACAGATGAAAATGATAATGGGCTACATACTGTGTGTGCAAAAGTAAATAATGATTTTTTGGAATGGTGTAAATCCTCAGGAAATGATTTGATTACACCTCATCCTGAGTTTGGTTTTCCTGGTTTAAAAGATGGGGATAATTGGTGTGTATGTGCTACTTGGTTTGCAAGAGCTGTAGAAGCTGGAAAAGAATGTAAAATATATTTGAAAAAAACGAATGAGAAAACTTTAAAAATTATTCCATTAGAAATTTTAAAGAAACACGCAATAGATTTATCCTAATTACATATTCCCGTATCTTGGACCACCGCTTCCTTCTGGTGTTACCCAGGTAATATTTTGAGAAGGTTCTTTGATATCACAAGTCTTACAATGAATGCAATTTTGAGAATTTATTACAAATTTAGGTACATCATTTTCGACTTGCACTTCATATACACCAGCAGGACAATATCTTTGAGCAGGCTCATCAAATCTATCTAAGGTATATCTTATTGGTAAATCTTTATCTTTCAATTTTAAATGGACTGGTTGATTATCTGTATGATTGGTCCCTGTTAAATAAACTGAACTTGTTTTATCGAATGTAATCACATTATCAGGTTTCGGGTAATCTATTACTGGCATCTCATTTGCTGGTTTTAAGGTTTCATGATCTGCGTGTTTATGTTTAAGTGTAAATGGTAATTTTCCCCTGAAAATTATTTGGTCTATACCTGTGAAAATAATTCCCAAGATTAATCCCCAACTAAAACTTGGTTTTACATTTCGTGCTTCGAATAATTCTTTATAAGCCCAGCTTTTTTTAAATTTTTCCTCATAAATAGAGAGATCTTTAGACTCTTTAAGATGTTCATTTATAGTTTCCGCTGCAACTATTCCACTTTTCATTGCTGTATGAGAACCTTTAATTTTTGGCATATTAAGAGTACCTGCATCACATCCAATTAATAGTGCACCAGGCATAAACATTTTCGGTAAACTTTGAAAACCACCTTCGATTAAAGCTCGCGCTCCATAAGATATTCTTTTTCCTCCTTTCAGCATTTTACTAATTGCTGGATGAGTTTTAAATCTTTGAAATTCATCAAAAGGTGATAGATGAGGATTTTTATAATCTAGACCTATAACATAACCTAAATAAACTTCTTTATTTTCAGCATGATATACAAAGCTTCCTCCATAAGTATTTTTATCTAATGGCCAACCAGCTGTGTGCATTACTAAACCCTCCTCATGGTTTTTTTCATCAATCTTCCAGATTTCTTTAAAACCAATCCCATATTGCTGTGGATCTTTTCCGTTATCTAATTCGAATTTTTTAATTAATTGTTTTCCTAAATGACCTCTACAGCCCTCTGCAAATACCGTCACCTTAGCATGTAATTCCATCCCAGGCTCATAACCATCTTTTTTGTTTCCCTCTTTATCTAAACCCATGTCCTGTGTTATTACACCTTTGACGGATCCATCTTCGTTGTATAAAATTTCTGAGGCTGGGAATCCCGGAAAAATTTCTACACCTAATACTTCTGCTTGTTCAGCGAGCCATCTGCATAAGTTAGCAAGACTTATTATATAATTTTTATGGTTTTGCTGGACTTTTGGTAGTAACCAAGTCGGCCAGCTAAATGAGCTTTTTTTTCCCAAGAAAAGAAATTTTTCTTTTGTTACTTTAGTCTTAATTGGTGCATTTAGATCTTTCCAGTTAGGAACTAGTTCATCTAATGCTCTAGTCTCAAAAACATTCCCTGACAAAATATGTGAACCAATTTCTGCACCTTTCTCTAGTACACATACATTAACGTCAGCGTTTAATTGTTTTAATTTAATTGCTGTTGCAAGGCCTGATGGTCCTCCACCCACAATAACAACATCATATTCCATAACTTCTCTAGTCATGAATTATTTTTGAATACTATTAAGTTTATTTAACTCTTCTAAAAATTGCGGGAGAGCTTCAAACAAGTCTGCTTCAAGCCCATAATCTGCTACGCTAAATATTGGTGCCTCACCATCTTTATTAATTGCAACAATAATTTTACTTTCTTTCATCCCAGCTAAATGTTGAATAGCGCCAGAAATACCAACTGCAATATACAAGTCAGGTACAACAACTTTTCCTGTTTGTCCAACTTGATGATCGTTAGTAATATAACCAGCATCTACTGCAGCTCTTGACGCTCCAATAGCTGCATTCAACTTATCCGCAATTGCCGAAATTAATTTAAAGTTTTCTGAATTTTGCATACCTCTACCACCTGAAATTACAATTCTTGCTGTCCCTAACTCAGGTCTATCTGATTTTATTTCTTCTCTTTTTACAAACTTAGAATTTTTAAAGGACTCACCAGCTTCCGATTTTACGATCTCTGCAGAACCTCCAGTTGCTGGAGCAGGTTCAAAAGATGTTGGTCTAATAGTTATACACTTTTTTTTATCATTACTTTTTACTGTAGCAAAAGCATTACCAGCATAAATTGGACGTAAAAAAGTATCGGCTGAAATAACTTTAATGATATCACTTACCTGAGATGTGTCCAAAAGAGCTGCTATTCTAGGCATCAAATTTTTCCCAAAAGTATTTGCTGAGCAAACTATGTGTGAATATGCATCAGCATGTTTTATTATTGCTGAGGTGTAATTTTCTGCAATGAAGTTTTCATAAATTTCGTTATCTATATGGATAACTTTTTTTACATTTGGTATTTCAGACGCAGACTTAGCAACTGCCTCTGATTTATTACCCAAAACTAGAATATGTAAGTCCTCATCTATTTTGCTTGCAGCTGATACAGCATTATAAGTGAAGGGTCTTAATTCTTTATTATTATGTTCTGCAATTAGTAAAACTGACATTATATTACTTTAGCCTCATTTTTTAATTTTTGAACCAGTTCTGATACATTTGCGACTTTAATTCCAGCCTTTCTTTTTGGTGGTTCTTCTACCTTAATTTGCTCGATTCTTGCTTTAGTATCAACTCCTAAATCTGAAGCATTTATTTGTTCTAATGGTTTTTTCTTTGCTTTCATTATATTTGGTAATGAAGCATATCTAGGCTCGTTTAATCTTAGATCACAAGTAACGATTGCAGGTATATTTACCTCGATTGTCTCTAAACCTTCATCAACCTCTCGAGTAACTTCAAGTGACGATTCTTTAACATTAATTTGAGATGCAAAGGTCGCTTGTGGCCAATTGAGTAAAGCAGCCAACATTTGACCTGTTTGATTACAATCATCATCTATTGCTTGTTTTCCCATAAAAACTAAATCAGGTTTTTCTTTATCTACTATTTTTTGCAAAATTTTCGAAACAGCCAAAGGTTCAACTACTCCATCAACCTTTACATGTATTCCTCTATCAGCACCAACCGCAAGAGCTTTTCTTACTGTTTCTTGAGCTTTTTCTTCACCAATAGTTATTGCTACAATTTCTTTTGCTTTTCCAGACTCTTTAATTTTTACCGCTTCTTCAACAGCATTATCGTCGGGAGGATTGGTAGACATTTTAACATTATCTGTGACTACTCCAGTTCCGTCTTCTTTTACTCTTACTTGGACGTTGTAATCTATTACTCTTTTGACTGCGACTAAGATTTTCATTATGCCCTTAATAACTCATTTTTTGGATCATAAGGACTTTCTTCAAGGATAGTTGCCTCATGAGTTTTTCCCAAAATATCAATTTTAAGTTTTTGACCAACATTTGCCAATTCTGGTTTAACCATTCCAAGAGCTATAGATTTTCCTAATCTAAAACCAAAATCTCCACCAGTGGCTCTTCCAATACAAGTTCCATTTTCATAAATTGGATTATTTCCAAGCACATCAGCATCGGAAATATTATGAACTTCAAGTGTCACTAATTTATTATTAAATCCTTTTTCTCTCCATTTGTTTAAAGCATCTAGGCCAATAAAATTTCCTTTATTTGGATGTATAAATCTATCTAAACCACTTTCGTATGGGGAGTATTCTATAGATAATTCTGTTCCAACTAATTTATACGATTTTTCAACTCTTAAACTATTCATTGCTCTAATGCCGTATGGTTTTAAATTTAAATCTTTGCCAGCATCCATTAATTTATCAAAAATGTGATTTTGATATTCGATTGGATGATGTAATTCCCAACCTAATTCCCCAACAAAGTTTACTCTCATTGCATTAACAGGAGCATAACCCACGTCAACATTTTTAGCACTTAGCCATTTAAAATTTTCGTTAGAAAAATCATCTTTTGATACTTTTGTCATTAAGTCTCTTGCTTTTGGTCCAGAGACAACCAACACACCCATGCTGTTAGTTAAATTTTCAAACTGAACAGATCCGTCATTTGGCATCCATCTTAAAATCCAATCATGATCAAGTCTTTGAAAAGCACCCGCAGATACTAAATAAAAACTGTCTTCAGCTTCTCTCATAATTGTAAATTCTGAATGAACGCCACCTTTAGTGTTTAGCGCGTGGCATAAATTTATCCTTCCAATTTTTTTCGGAAGTTTGTTTGCAACTAGTTTATCCAGAAACTCTTCTGCTTTTGGTCCTTTTATTCTACATTTGGCAAATGCACTCATGTCTAGTAAACCTACATTCTCTCTTACATTCTTGCATTCTTTCTCAATAGCTTGAAACCATTTTGATCTTCTAAATGACCAATCATCTTTTTGTTCCATTCCATCAGTTGCAAAAAAGTTTGGTCTTTCCCAACCAAATTTTTGACCAAAAACTGCTCCAAGTTTTTTCATTCTGTCATAACATGGTGCTGTTCTTAGTGGTCTTGCTGCTGGTCTCTCTTCATCCGGAAAATGTGTTATAAAAACATGGCTGTATGCCTCTTCATTTTTTTCTTTGAGATATGCTTTCGAACAATAATCTCCATATCTTCTTGGTTCTACACCAAGCATGTCAATTGTTGGTTCTCCATCTACTATCCATTCTGCCAACTGCCAACCAGCACCACCAGCTGCAGTTATTCCAAAACTATGTCCTTCATTTATCCAAAAATTTTTAAGCCCCCATGCTGGTCCTACAATTGGATTTCCATCTGGAGTATAACAAATTGCACCGTTGTATACTTTTTTTACTCCTACCTCACCAAAAGCTGGGACTCTATGTATTGCGCCTTCTATGTGTGGGGCAAGTCTATCTAAATCTTCTTGAAATAATTCATATTCTGAATCTTTTGAAGGTCCATCAACATAACATGCTGGAGCTCCATCTTCATAAGGACCTAATATTAAACCTCCAGCTTCTTCTCTCATATACCATCGACTATCACTGTCTCTTAAAACTCCCATTTCAGGTAAACCCTCTTTTTTTCTTTTTTGAATTTCAGGATGTGGTTCAGTAACAATATATTGATGTTCTACAGGAATGACTGGAATGTCTAGACCAACCATTTTTCCTGTTTGTCTAGCAAAATTTCCTGAACAAGAAATAATATGTTCGCACTCAATTGAACCTTTGTCTGTTTCAACTACCCATCCATCTTTAGTTTGTTTCATACCAACTACCGTGGTGTTTCTATAAATCTCTGCACCTCTATTCCTCGCCCCTGTAGCTAAAGCTTGTGTTAAATCAGCGGGCTGAATGTATCCATCCTCTGGGTGTTGAATTGCACCAACTAAATCTGAAGTATTACATAAAGGCCAAATTTCTTTTACCTGATCTGGAGTCAAAAATTTTACATCAACGCCAATAGTTTTTGCAACTCCTGCATATTGAAAATACTCATCCATTCTATCTTTATTATTTGCAAGTCTAATATTTGAAACAACACTGAAGCCAACGTTCTTACCCGTTTCTTCCTCTAATTTTTTATATAAATTGACTGCATATTTGTGGAGTTGTCCAACGGAATAACTCATATTAAAAAGTGGTAACAAACCTGCAGCATGCCATGTTGATCCAGAAGTAAGTTCTTTTCTTTCAACTAAAACAACGTCTGACCAGCCTTTTTTAGCAAGATGATAAAGGGCGCTAACTCCTACAACACCTCCACCGACTATTACGACTTTTGCTTTAGATTTCATTAATAGATTTCTACAAGATTTTTAAATCGAACGAAACAAAATTCTATTAGTCGTCGTCCGGTTCTCTCCAATCTAATTGGAACAACAAATAAGCTGCGACACTCACGCTAATTATGCCTACAACAATTCCACAGTTGAGACCAATCTCCTGACCAAAATAGTACCAAGTTATCTGGGTGGTCAAAATAGGTGGAACACAAAGTATAAGCATAAGAATAAGAATACGATTTTCATATTTAGGTTTTTTCATAATCTAAATTGATGCTCCTAGAGAAACTGGATTAGAAACCGCAGTAGTCAACCAACAATTGTTAAGTGATCCCTTACCATCGTACCTTTCTACTTGCCACTTGAACTCATAGTAAAAATTATCTGATCCCAAAATGATTACATCATAAATTGCGATCTTCTTATTATTAAAGATCTCTTCAATTTTATGATCTTTATGATTTAACAAAATTGAGTAAATTTCGTTTTTTAACATCTTTTTAAAATTATTTAATGGGCCAGTATTTATTTTATTTTCTGGATGAGCGAATTCCCATGTTTGTTCAATACCAAAATCTTTATCTGGTTTATCATTATTCTTTAAACTGATTAGTTGAATTTCAACTACGTTATAAGGTTCAATTTTTGTGTTTGGCTTAATAATATCAGAATAAACGTTCGCTACATGAAGATAAAAGAATAAAAAGAAAAATAAAAGTTTATTCATAATAGAACTTTAATTTTACAATATTATAATATAAATTTTATAAATAAAATGTCGCTTTATTTAAATTCTAAGAAAATAATCAAAGAATGGACCGATTATAATGGCCATATGAATGTGGCTTATTATGTCTTAATTTTTGATTTGTTTGGTGCTGAAATATTAATGGACAAATTTAAAATGGGCGAAGAGTCAGCCAAGAAAACGAAAAAAAGTACCATGGTGGTTGAGTCACATATTACTTACAATCAAGAAGTAAAAGAGGGTGACGAGGTAGATGTAAATTTACTATATTTTGATCATGACAAAAAAAGATTGCAATACAAGCTTGAGATGATTCATAAAGAAAAAAAATTTTTAGCATCCACCATCGAAATTTTATCTCTTTATGTTGATTTAGATCAAAGAAAAGTTTCAGAATTTGAGAGTGAAAAAATAATAATTATGAAAGAATTTATTAAGAGTAACTCACAAAAATTTAAAAAAGATAATTTAATCTTTTCTAATAAATTAAAGAAATAATTATATTTGGGAGGCTGTTCGTTTTACTTCCTCTAAAAATTTTTCTCTTTTTTCTTTTGATACAAATGGAACTGCAAAGAATCTTTTATAAACAATATCTGTTATCCCACAAATATTAAAAACTCCTCTCCTCAATCTTTTTGTTGGCATATTCAAAAAGAATGTTCTAATTGCAAATTGAGGTGATCCATAAGTACAAAATACTACTGCCTTTTTTCCTTTTAAATTTCCAATAGGATATCCATAATTACCAAATAATTTTTTAAAACTAAAAGCCCATGGTGGAGAAAGAACTTTATCAATCCATCCCTCGACCATCGCTGGCATTCTGAAATTCCATATAGGAGCAACAAGAACAATTACATCGCTTTTCTCAATTCTTTTTCTGTGGTCCAAAACAGTACTATCTGGTTCTTCTCCAGCAAAAATTGGATTGAATTTTTCTTTATAAAGATCAACACAATCAACTTTATTACCTTTATCCTCTGAAGATTTTATAAAAGTATCCCTTATTGCTGCATTAAATGATTTATCGTTATAGTGCCCGTATATTAAAAAAATTTGTTTCATTGTTGCCAGATATTTTCTAACCTACTCTCTCTACCACACCCTTTTTTATAAAGTAAGTAATTTATAAAATTTGTTTGATAATAATTTTGGTGATAATCCTCTGCTGGATAAAATTTTTCAAATTTTTTAACAAAAGTTACAACTTTATTATTAAAATCGTTTTCTATAGCTTTAATACTTTTTTCTATTAGCTTCTTTTGATTGTCGTTCATATAGAATGCAGCAGATTTATAACTATAACCTTTGTCACAAAATTGACCTGCCGCATCAAAAGGATCAATATTTTTCCAAAAAACATTTAACAATTCCTCAAAACCGATCTTCTTTGTGTCGTATGTTATTTCAATTACTTCAATATGACCGGTATCACCATATGTTACCTCTTTATAAGTTGGATTAGGTTTTGTTCCCCCTGAATAACCAGAAACAACATTAGTAACACCATCTACCTTATCAAAAGCCTCTTCCATGCACCAAAAACATCCACCACCAAAATATGTTTTTTTCAATTCTTTAGAATATGATTGGATATTAGCAAAAAAAATAAAAAGAAAAATTACAACAAAATTACGCATTAATTTTAAAATGTTTAGCTTTTTAAAGCTGGAAAAACAGGATTTACTTTTTGAAATATATTTTGATAGTCCTGTTTAATACAACGATTTGATATATATTTCATTTTTGCATCTAAGGCTATTTTTTCCGCTGCGTCATTTTTAATTCCATATTGAAGCCACAAAACTTTTGCATTAATTTTTACTGCCTCATTTGCTAAATCAGGAGTTTCATTTGAAGGTCTAAAAATATTAACAATATCTATAGGTATTTTTATATCTTCTAATTTTGAAAAAACTTTTTCACCATGGATAATTTCACCTTCTGCAAAAGGATTTACTGGAATTACCCTATAACCAAATTCCTGCATATATTTCATTACAATGGTTGATGGTTTTCTTTTTAAGTTTTTTGGATCCTCTTTTTTTTTAAGAGAGCTTACACCCACCATGGCAATAGTTTTAGAATTTTTTAAAATATCTTCAATTAATTTTGTCATTTATTTTTCCAATTAGGTTTCCTTTTTTCTAAAAATGCTGAAATTCCCTCTCTTGCATCCATTGACATCATATTCAATGTCATCATTTTACTTGTGTATGCGTAAGCTTTTTTTAGAGGCATTTCTAATTGTTTATAAAATGCTTTTTTTCCAATTTTGATTGATAAATTTGATTTTGCTGAAATTACTTTCGCGACTTCTAATACTTTTGAATTTAATTTATTTTTTGGAAAACAGTCATTTATTAAACCAATCTCTTTTGCATATTTTGCATTAATGGGTTCACCTGTTAACAACATTTTCATCATTCTTTTTTTTCCAATTTTTCTACTTACGGCAACCATTGGTGTGCTACAAAATAAACCTATATTTACTCCTGGGGTAGCGAATTTAGCATCTGTTGATGCATAAGCTAAGTCGCAACTTGCTGCGAGTTGACATCCTGCTGCAAATGCAGAACCATGGACTTTAGCAATAACAGGTTTTCTTCCTTCAACAATGTTAAGCATTAATTTTGAACAAAGATTAAATAATTTTAAGTATTTAGATCTCACTTTTAAATTTTTTACTTCTTTAAGATTATGACCCGCGCTAAAGCCTTTGCCATTTCCACTTAAAATTATTACTCGAGTCTTATTATCGTTTTCTAATCTTCTAAAAATATTTATTAAAATATTTAATGTTTTAAAGGACAAAGAATTATAAGTTTCGGGTTCGTTAATTATTATGTTTTTGATACCGAAACCATTATCTTTAACAATAACTGTCATTCTATTTAAGCTCCCCATCTTCTCGCATTTTTGCTCTTATTTTAGTTGCTGATATTTTTTGGGTTTCCTCGTCTAATACTATCTCTTCGATTTTATAGCCCACTCCTCTTCCATAACATATATTTGTAATATTGGGGACTAGCACTATTTTAAACCTTCCCTCATATTTTGGATTTAATCTATCTTCAATTTTCTTTTTTACTGTTTCAAAATCAAATGGATTATCATCTACGCCCTGAACATCTCGTATTTGAATACAAACTTGACCAGTCTTTTTAATTATTTCCTCAAACAAAGCATAATGTCCGTCATGAAAAGGCTGCCATCTTCCTAACATTTGCGCTGTTGGTTTTTTATTATCCCACTTATACATTTTTACTTAAATCTATTAAAATTTTCTCAGACCATTCCTTAGCATTTTGTGATGTAACATGAAAATCAAATTTTTCAGGTTTAACAAACATCTTATTTGTATCATCAAATCTTCCAGACTTAATTGTATCAACCCAAACTATATAGTCTGCAGGAAACAATTTACGTGCCTCAGGAGTAGGACATATAAAGTCAGCAATAACATTGTTGCCTTCATTCTTTAGTTTAAGTGCAAAATCTGACATTCTTTTTGCTTGCCTTTTTCTTCCTTCCTCGGAAAAATCCCAATCGTTTGCTTCTTTTCTTACCTCATCAGCATTAAGTCTTTTTGCTTTAATTTTTTTGGCAAGTGCATCTGCAAGTGTTGTTTTGCCTGCTCCAGGTAAACCCATTATTAAAATTATTTTTAAATTCATATTAATTATTTTGTAACTTTATATATTCCGAGCCAAGCATTCACATCTTTGCTGGATAAATAGTTTGATTTAAAAAATTCAAGTTTTTTCCATTTATCATCATCTATTAAATTATTGATCTTTTTATCAAAACCATAATCCTTATAAACACCAACATTAATTGTAAAACAAATTAAACCGTTGTTTTTTGTAATTCTTATAAATTCATCTAAAGCATCAGGTTTGACATGCCCAAATGTAAATGTTCCAACGCAAAATACTGAATCAAATTTATCATCTTCGTATATCAATTTTTTGTTTAAATCGATCCTTTCTAAAGATTTGTAAAGACCTTGCGGCGCTAAATCTAACAATTTTTGTGATATATCAGCGCCATAAAAATTTTGGTAACCCATTTTTTTTAGCTCAACTGCAACTAAACCAGTTCCACAACCGGCATCAAATATTTCAATGTTCTTATTCTTTTGATATTTATTGAATGTTTCGGAAGTTTCTTTCGGTCCAGTATAATTCCAAGCTTCCATATCTTTATCATACTTGTTATTTAGTGCCCACTCATCATAATAAGCCGCTACATCCTCAACTTTCTTTAGAGTATGCAAAGGGACTTTATTTCCGATGTCTTTTTGGGCCATTTTTTAAATTAATAAATTTATTTTTGTTAATTATATTTTATAGACACACAAATTAAAAATAGATAATAATTCGGTAAATGAATTTTTCTATAGAAATTGGACCTAAAACAGATCTATCAACTCTGCCGGAACTAAAAGATGTCTATATAACAATGTTGCCAGGTGGGGATTTTAAAGAGACAGCAAATCAAGCTGTCCAACTAGTAAAGAAAGGCTTCAACCCTATCCCCCATTTTCCAGCAAGATCAATGGAGAATGAGCGACAGTTAAAAGAGTATGTGAGCATCTGTAAAGATGGGGGGGTTAAACAGGCTTTAATTATTGGAGGGGGTCGTGAACCAGCTGGTAAATTTGATAGCTCATTTCAACTTTTAGAGACTGGTTATTTTGAGAAGATGAAGATAGGAATTGCTGGACATCCTGAGGGGAGTCCTGATATATCCGACTCAGATTTGGAAAAAGCTATGCAAGATAAAAAGCCTTATGCTGATTATATAGTAACTCAATGGTTACTTGATCCTCAGCCAATCATAGATTTTATTTCTAAACAAACAGTGCCAGTGCATGTTGGAATTACTGGGCCTCTTAAGATATCAAGCTTAATAAAATTTGCTAATATTGTAGGTGCAAAAAATTCCATAAATTTCCTTAAATCTAATTTTAGTAAGGCTCTAGATTTATTGAAACCTAAAGACCCAAATGATCTAATTGATAAATTAAAAGATCATACAGAATACTTTCATATTTATACATTTGGAGGACTTAAGGAAACAAACAAATGGTTAAAGGATAATAACTATGCCTAAAAAAAAGAAAAAAAAGAAAGTAAGTTCGAAAAAAAGAAAACCAAAAAAAGTAGTTAAAGTAAAATCTAAGAAAGTCAGTAAGCCAATGTCAAAAGGCAGAATAATTGAGAAAGTAGATTATTCAAAAGTTACTCATTCTACCGCTGTTGATCAATCTGATAGACATGTTCCATACAATTTAAGACAAAGTGGTCCAACTCAAGTTGAAATGTTAATTTCTACAAGAGTTAGAAAATCTCCTTACTGGCATTTATCTATGAAAGCTGGATGTTGGAGAGCAACTGTTTACAATAGAATTTATCATCCACGAGGTTATGTAAGACCAGAAAAAGGTGGAGCGATGGTTGAATATGAGGCTATTAAAAAACATGTAACAATGTGGAATGTAGCAGTTGAAAGACAAATAAGAGTAAAAGGTCCAGATGCTGAAAAATTTACAGACTACGTTATTACAAGAGATGCAACGAAAATTTCTCCAATGCGTGCTAGATATGTAATTTTATGTAATTACAAAGGTGGTGTCTTAAATGATCCTATTCTATTAAGAATATCTGAAGATGAATTTTGGTTTAGTTTATCGGATAGTGACATTGGTCTTTATCTGCAAGGTGTTAACGCTGACAAAAGATTTAATGTAGAAATTGATGAGATAGATGCATGTCCAGTTCAAATTCAAGGTCCAAAATCTAAGGCTTTGATGAATGATTTAATAGGAAATCAAGTTGATTTAGACAACATGCCTTTTTATGGATTAGCTGAAGCTAAAGTTGGAGGGAGAAGTTGTGTGATTTCACAATCAGGTTTTTCAGGTGAAGCTGGATATGAAATTTATTTAAGAAATGCAACTTTATATGCAGAGGATATGTGGAATGCAGTTTTAAAAGCTGGAAAAAAACACAATCTAATGGTTATCGCTCCTGCCCACCACAGAAGAATACAAGCAGGTATTTTATCTTGGGGTCAAGACATGGATAACGAGCATAATCCATTTCAATGTAACTTAGGTTACCAAGTTTCATTATCTGGAAAAGGCGTTTGGGAGAAACAAGGAGACTATGTTGGTAAAGAAGCCTTGGAAAAAATGAAAAGTGAAATATCTGCTGGAGGAAAACCTTACAAACTTCAGCTAGTAGGAATGGAACTTGGGGGAAAGCCAATTGAAGAATATGCGCCAGATTTTTGGTTAATCTCAGAGGATGGAAAAAATCCAGTAGGATTTATTACATCACCTTGGTACCATCCAGAAAAAGGAACTAATATTGCGATGGGGTATGTACCGTTCGATGGAACTTTAAATAAAAACGGTTTTCCGATGGGTAAAGTTGGAAGAAAATTCAAAATTCATCTTCCAAAGAAATACTGTGAAAAAGGAAGTGATCCAGTTGATGCTGTAGTTGTTGATATACCTTTTACAGAATCATACAATCCAAATACAAGAGAAGTAGCTAAATAAATTTTAAAAAGGGGGGTAATCCCCCTTTTTTTCTTTCTCATTTAAACATATTGAATGTCAAAATATTTTTTTTTAACAGCTTGTATTATTATAGGTATAATTTTAATCATTTTTCCTTTATTAATTTCCTATTATGCTCAAAAAAAAAATAAAAAATAGATGTTTGGATTTTTTTTAGAATTAGTTTTCAGATCAATAAAGCTTGACAAAAAACTTTATAGAGAAGTTAAAACTTTCTCTGAAGTTTCAATTTATTTTGCTGCTATTATAATGATACTAGATGGTGTTGCGGGGGCAATTGCTACCAATAATTTTTACAAAACTTCATTAAGTCTCTCGGCATTAACTGCTATCTTGACTTGGTTTTTTTGGGCAGTTTTGATATTTACAATTGGTGCCAAAATTTTTCCTGATAAAGATACCAAGGTCACTTTTAAAAAAATTTTAATTGCAGTAGGTATTGCTCATGCCCCTGGATTACTAAGATTTATAGCATTGACACCTGACTTAGTAATGCCAATAATTTTTTTAACTCAATTTTGGATATTTGCCTCATTAATAATTTCAACTAAAGAGGTATTAAATTTTAAATCAAATATTAAAGCTTTTGGAATAGTCTTTTTATCTTTTTTAATATTAGCAATTCTATCTGTTTCTTTTGTGATGAGCAGATTAAATAGTTTACCAATTAGTAATATTACTTAAATAGGAAATATAGTTTTAGAAATCTTACAAGAGGCACAAATTTTATATCCAAACATTAATAAATTTTGAGAAACACTTTCATCTTCGCAACCACATTCTTCACAATAGTCATCGAGATGATCTTTATCATTTTTAATCTCAGTCATTATCAGTCAACCCTGCGCCAGCTGAAGTTTTTTTTGATCTTTCTGTTTCATCAACAAAAGTTTTTTGTGATATTTTATATAAAGAATCCCATGTTTTTTCATCAAAGCTATCCTCGTTTTGATTAAAACTAATTAAAAAGTTTGTTGTTTTTGAAATTAGTGAATTATCGAAATTTGAAATTATAGATTGGTTAAAATTAAATAAAAATTTGAAATTTTCTAAATTCAATAAAATTTTTTTACCAATTATCTCTGATGACCTTGATAAAAATGGGACAACCAAAAGAGGATAAGCAAGATTTGAAAAATTTATATTTTCAATTTTTTCTAAGTTATAAGCTTGATCCAAGAAATTTACACCTACGCTGATTGGACAATAAGGAATGTTATTAGAAATGTTGTCAGGAGATATTATTGTTATCTTTTGATAGTTATGATTATTAATTTTCTCTAAATAGTTTTTCAAGTGTAAGATGCCTGGCAGACCAAACATCTCTAACAATCTGACCGACTTTCCAATTTCTTCTGAAACACCCCATGAGAAACCTGCTCCTCTAGACGCTCTCTTAGATATTGTCTCTATTTCACTAAAAGATCTCATTAATTTAATGAATTATAAATCCAATTGTCGTTAAATTGTTTTAGCTCATCAGGTAATGGAGCGCCTTGAAACATACAAATTCTAAGCCATTTGTCAGATCTTGGATCGAATTTACAAGCTCCAAAAAAAGAAAGTTTAAGTCTAAGCATGTCAATTGGCATTAACTCTGAGCCAATTATATTATCCTGAATTTCTGAATAAGGAAATTTTTCTACCATAAAAACTCGTCTCACAGCATGTCTTAGATCGTTATTGTCCGCAAGAAATCTACTTACTGTCATACTGTTCTTAAGATTTTTTATTCTTAGATAAAGAGATTTGACATCCCGAGCGATTGCTAACGGTTGTTCAAGTTCAGATCCTATTTCTTCAAACCTGTTAGCTACTCTTGGCTCTTCTTTATTTTTTGAAATGAACCAAAAGTTCTGAATATTTTTATCTTCATTAAAATCAATATTCAATATTTCTGTATAATTTTTTTCAATAATTGTACGTAAATCTTCAATCTTTCTTTCAACTGGAATATTAAAAAATTTTTCTTCGTCGGCGCTCATAGTGGGAGTTAATTGGTCAACAATTTCATCATAAGGTTCAAGGAACAAGCTGACTACATACTCAATACTCTCTTCTGTAAGATTCGTATCTACCCAACTAAAAATTATATTAAATGAGTACTCTTTTTTTTTATCGAATTCTTGTTCTAAATATTTAATGAATTTAATGAGATCTATCTTTAGATTTTTTATTTTTTCTTTTTGATAATCACTATCTGTGTTCCAAGTATTTATATTATTTATAGAATTCTTTAGACATTCAAAAAAATAATTGAAATCTTCTTGTTTTACATCTTTAATCTCCCTTATTTTTTTTAAAGCAGTTTCTCTTGCTAATATCCAATTATTAAGAAGTATTGGATGATTGACTATAAACGGTGCCATTCCTAATCCAGTAGAATTTCCAATACCTAGACTTCTTGCAATATTTTTATCCAGTTCAATAGCTTTTCTCGGATTTTTATTTTTTGAGATAAAATTTACTTGATCAATTGTAAATTGTCTTACAAAATATACCAACATCATTTCTAGTCTAAAGGGGCCATGAATCTCTGGTCTATTTTTTATTCTAAACCTATCAGCTAAACCAAATTTACCAGATCCATATACTGCGGTAGTTCTGTATAGATATCCTATTTCAGATAACTTTTTAGTAGAGGGTTGGTTGCCATTCGATAAACATTCTACAACATAATTAAAAGCTCTCATTGATTTATTTGCTCTGGATAAAGTCAATTCCTTATAAGTCATTCTTCCTATTTCTTGTCGCGGAACATTTAATGATAATCTTTCAATATCTTTTTTTGTTGGAATACCATCAAACAAAGTAAATGACGCGTCCCATTTTGTTGCTATTACCCTATCTGATCTTTCATTATCATCTAATTTGTTTGCAAAACAAACTAGGGAATATTTTCTTTGTTCTTTTTTAAATGAGTAAACGGCAACACCATATCCATCATTATCTAGTTCAAATAATTCTCTTTTATAATCCCAGGAATTGAACTCTCTCAAAAAAGATCTTAAAAATGAAAGTTTTGATTGGTGGAAAGAACCAAGACGTTTTAATTTCATTATTTTTTTTGGGTCTCTTAATTCAATTTGCATTAACTAATACCTTTGTAAAAATTATACCAGTTATTACCCAGTATTCCATTAATCTCATCCAAATTAAATCCAATTTTTTTAAGTCCACTCTCAATATTTTTAAATCCTCTAGCATCTTTAAACCAACTGGGTTGGTCCGGAAAGCCTACATTATTCACTGTTCCTTCTCCGTAAACCTTTTTTTTTGTCCAAGTTCCATTCCTCATCCATTCTACGATCTCATCTGGCTGGTTTAAACACAAGTCTGAACCAATACCTAGATTTTTTACATCCATTATTTCAGCAGTCCTTGCAACCATTTCACAAAAATTATCTAATTTACAATTTGAATTTTCATTAAGATGATGAGGGTAAAGAGAAAATCCTAACATGCCCCCACTTTGAGATAATGTTTTAAGCAAATCATCTGACTTATTTCTTTTTGCTTTATGCCAAAACTTTGGGTTAGAATGAGTTATTGCAATTGGTTTTTGACTTAATTCAATTGCATCAAATGTGCTTTTTTCACCTGAATGGGACATATCAATAACGATACCAACCCTATTCATTTCTTTTATCGCTTCTTTGCCAAAGTTTGTGACACCACTATCAATTTTTTCATAGCAACCAGAGGCTAATAAGGATTGGTTGTTATAAGTAAGTTGCATAAATCTACAGCCAAGTTCATGAACCTTTTCAACAAGATTTATATCATCCTCAATTGGTGAACAATTTTGAAACCCAAAAAATATCGCAGTTTTGTTATTTTTCTTAGCTTTCTCAATGTCTCTAAAGTCTTTTCCCAAGAAAATTAAATCATCATGGTTTTTAAAGTGTTCTTTCCATTCTAAAATTCTTTTTTGTAATTCATCAAAATCTTCATGGTATACTATTGTGACGTGAACTGCGTCTAGTCCAGCCTCACGATTGATTTCAAAAACTGACCTATCCCATTTACAATATTGCAAGTTGTCAATTTTGAAATTCATAAGTTTAGTTATATAATACTTGTTATATATCTGATAATAAATACATAAATGAAACTTAAAAAACATCAAAAAATAGCAATTGTAATGGGTAGTCAATCAGATTATTCAACTATGAAAGATTGCGTAAAAATTTTCAAAATTTTAAAAATTAGTTTTGATTTGAAAATTGTATCAGCGCATAGAACGCCAAAAAGACTTTATGAGTTTGCGAAAAAATCAGAGACTAGTTATTCAGTGATAATCGCTGGAGCTGGTGGATCTGCACATTTGCCTGGCATGATAGCCTCTTTAACAACTGTCCCAGTTATTGGGGTCCCAGTTGAAAGTAAAAAACTAAAAGGTCTTGATAGTTTATTATCAATAGTTCAGATGCCAAAAGGTATTCCTGTTGGAACTGTAGCGATAGGAAGAGATGGTGCAATTAATGCTGCTCTATATGCTGCGTCTATTCTTGGGATAACTGATAAAAAAATAAAAAATTCCTTGCTGAAATTAAGAATTAAACAAACAAAATCAGTGAAAAAAAAACCAAAATAACTAATGAAGAAAACTAATCTTGGTATTTTGGGTGGCGGTCAATTAGGTTGTATGCTTTGTATGGCAGCAAAAAAATTGGATGTCTATACAATTGTATGGAGCGATGACCCAATGTCTCCTGCAAAAGAATTTTCTGATGAATTTATTTTGTCAAATTATAATGATAAAGAAAAAATTAATTATTTTGCTAAAAAGGTAGATAAAATTACTTTTGAATTTGAGAATATCCCTTTTGATATTTTGGATAAACTTAATTCGATAAAAGAAGTTTTGCCAAAACCTCGAATAAATAAGATCATTCAAAATAGAATTTTAGAGAAGGATTTTGTAAACGATCAAAATATTAAAACTACACAATACAAAAAGATTAATAATAAAGATGATTTGATATCAAATGTCGATTTTTTACCTGCGATGCTGAAGACAGCTACTCTTGGTTATGACGGAAAGGGACAATTTAAATTAAATAATCTTGAGGACTGTAAAAATATTAGCCTTTCTAAAAACAGCAACTATATATTAGAAAAAATGGTTAGTTTAAAAAAAGAAATCTCTGTAATAGTCACAAGATTTAAAAAAAATGAATACGAAATTTATGAGCCATTTGAAAATAAACATGAAGACCAAATATTAAAAGTCTCAAAAATTCCAGCTAGCATAAGCAAAGAACATTTTTCTCAATCTATCGAATATGCAAAAAAAATTAGTGAAAAGTTGGATTATGTAGGAACTTTATGTGTTGAATTTTTTATAGATGATAAAGACAATTTGTTAGTAAATGAAATCGCACCCAGAGTACATAATTCTGGTCACATGACAATCAACTCACACAATATCAGTCAATTCGAAAACCATGTTCGCGCAGTTTGTGGTCTTAAAAAGGTAAAAACATTAAAACTTTACAATGCGAAAATGACAAATATTCTAGGTAATGAAATAACCAAATATAAAGGAAAAAAATTTCAAGATAACGAATTTTTTTTCGATTATTTAAAAAAGGAAATTAAAGAAAAAAGAAAAATGGGACATTTTACAGAAATCAATAAGATCAATGATTAAAAATCTTGTAGTTTTAGTTTTCTGTTGTTTCATGTTTTCGAATATAAATTCTATGGATAAAAAGCCCTATCACCATTTGCCAGACAATACCTTTAGAAACCCTGAAGGCTCACCAATAAGAGGTGATAATATAAAATTTTCATACTCTACCTTTAATAAAGAGAAGAAAAAATTAGATATTTCAGTTCCAGAAGACCATGTTTTGAAAAAAGAGGACGTTTTAGAAAGTTTAGCTTCGAAACAAGATGGTGATTATATTGGCTGGATTGGCCACGCAACCTTTTTAATTAAACTAGGTAAAAGAACTATTATAACAGATCCAGTTTTTTCGAAAAATGCAGGACCGCTAATTTTTGGACCTAAAAGATATGTTGAGCCGGCTTTGAATTTAAATGAAATTCCAAAAATTGATTTATTTTTGCTGACACATAATCACTATGATCATCAAGACATGGGTACGATTAGAAAATTTCCCTACAAAGATGCAAAAGTAATTGTTCCTCTTAAACTTGGAAAATATTTTACAAAAAATAATTATAAAGATGTAAACGAAATTGACTGGTATCAAACTATAGAAAAGAATGATTTGAAAATAACCATGCTACCTGCCGTTCATTGGTCAAAAAGAAGTTTAACAGATACTAATAAAACTCTTTGGGGTAGTTTTTTAATTGAATATAGAGATAAGAAAATTTTGTTTGCTTGCGATACTGGTTATGGAAATATTTATAAAGAAATAGGTAAAATATTTGGACCAATTGATCTTACTATTATTAATATTGGTGCTTATAATTTTAAACCTATGTTTGAAAAGTCTATATATCACACAAATCCTGAAGAGGCACTGCAGATCGCCAAAGATTTGGGCAGTAAAAAAGTTATTGGAATGCATTGGGGAACTTTTGTTTTATCATTAGAGCCTATAATGGAGCCACGAAAAAGATTTTTAGAAAATGCAAAAAAATATGGTTTTAATAATAACGAAGCTATTATCTTTAAAATCGGAGAATTCAAAAATTTAGATGATATTTTATAAATGCCAATGAAAGCTATTGAAAATAATTTTGATGATTTGAAAGTAAATGAACTTTTAAAAAAACACTTTATTGAATTAAGATCCGTCTCTCCAGCTGGTAGTACTCATGTCCTCGATATAGATGGACTTAAAGATAAAACAATAAAATTCTGGAGCATTTGGGATAATGAAGATCTCATTGGATGTGGAGCAATAAAAGTCCTTAGTCAAAATCATGGTGAGTTCAAATCTATAAGAGTGCATGATAAATTCAGAGAAAAAGGTTTTGGTCAAAAAATTATTTCTATTTTATTATCTAAATCTAGAGATATTGGATTAAAAAATATTTTTATTGAGACTGGATCAGGTAAATTTTTTGAGCCAGCAAGAAAATTATTCAAATCTTGTGGCTTTGAAGAATGTGATCCGTTTGGGCATTATAGGAAAGATCCAAATTCATGTTATATGAAAATAAGCGTTTGATTTTTGCTCTTTAAGTCTTTTTTTCTATGACAAATAACTCGTTTTTAAAGTGTAAACCTTTGTGCTTATTGACCACGTTTTGAACAACCTTTTGGTAATTCTTATGTTTTTCTGCTTTCATTATTTGTTCTTCAGATATTTGATTGACGTAAACAGCGGCATTCCACGCAGAAAATATTAATGATGTAGCTATTCCACCACTAATTTCATTAGGCAGTGCTCTCAAAACATAGCTTATTTTTTTTAATTTATGAAATTTTAGAGATTTTAATAAAGATTTTTCTGTATTTAATTTAATGTATTTTTCAATCGATGAGTACAAATATGGAAATGGATTTTCTTTAGGCCATATCTTTTTAATTATTTTGTTCGCTGGATCTTCACCACAAGCGTGTACCACAACTAACTTTCCTTTTTTTGCTAAAGATTTAATCATTGGTTCAATTACATATTTTACCTTTTTTTCTGCAGTTACTCTTGATCTATAAGGTTGAGAGGCAATAATTAAATTATAATCAGTTTTTCCGTTATTTTTTTTTGGTATTACATCCTTGAGAACAAATTCTTGGTCTTTTCTATAAATAACAATCACAGATGGCTCTTTATAAGTTGATGTTCCTGTTTTTGGATTAGTTTCAACTTGCCATTTTTTAGCTAAAAATTCTTGGTTAAGTTTTCTTAATTGATTTGAAAAATCTAAGGAAGAGTTTCCTTTAAGCTTTACAACTTTCCAATTCATTTTTTTTTGTTTTTTAACATTCCTTGATTTTAAAAATGTTGATTCTACATAATTCAAGTTTGAAATAACAAAAACAGTATTTTTATGCTCGGCAAATCTGTCAGGAAGTTTCTCTAAACCTAATCTCACGTCTTCCATGCTTATCTCTTTAGTAGAAACCAATAACGGTATATTAGGCATTTTTTGGTGACATTGTCTCATCACATTCATTAATAAAGAGCCGTCGCCCATTCCAGCGTCAAAAATTTTTAATGCCGGATTTTTAGGTTTCAAACTCTGGACAATTGGTTTTAAAGCATCAGCAATTTTATTTTTTTCATTAGTTGTAGTTACAAAAAGAAGATATTTTTGTCTATTATCAAAAAACCTGAAATTTTTTTTCATGCCTCAAGATATGTATTTAACAATTAAATGTCCATTGTAATTTATTTCTTTTAAAGTGAACAAATAAAGTATAAACACCCTAAAAAACAACATAAATGAAAAAATTTAAATCTGATATAGAGATAGCTAGAAATAGTAAACTTAAACCAATTTCAGAAATTTTAAAAAAAATTAATGTTCCTGATAATCCAAGTGCTTTTAGCCCTATGGGAAGACACATAGCAAAAATAAATTTTAATTTTTTAAATAAACTTAAAAAGAAAAAGAATGGTCATCTTATACTTGTTACAGCTATCACACCAACACCAGCTGGGGAAGGTAAAACTACAACCTCTGTTGGTTTAAATGATGGCCTAAATAAAATTGGAAAGAAATCAATTGTTTGTTTAAGAGAACCTAGTCTTGGACCCTCTTTTGGTATGAAAGGAGGAGCGGCTGGTGGCGGGTATGCTCAAGTTGTTCCTATGGAACAAATAAATCTTCATTTCACTGGGGACTTTCATGCAATCACATCAGCACACAATTTGCTGTCCGCAATGATTGATAATCATATCTACTGGGGAAACAAACTTAATATTGATGAAAAAAAAATAGTTTGGAAAAGAGTGATGGATATGAACGATCGTGCTCTTAGATTTATTGATATCAATACAAATGGTGTTGCAAAAGATTTCAAAAGAGTGGATGGTTTTGATATAACTGTCGCCTCTGAAGTCATGGCCATTTTTTGTTTGGCTAAAGACTTAAATGATTTAGAAAAAAAAATTGGAAATATAACTATAGCTTACAATAAAGAAGGCCAGCCAATTTTTGCAAAAGATTTAAATGCCCACGGACCAATGACTGTTCTTTTAAAAGAGGCAATAAGACCTAATGTTACTCAAAGTTTGGAACATAACCCAGCTATTATTCACGGAGGTCCATTTGCTAATATTGCGCATGGCTGTAATTCTGTAATCGCTACAACGGCAGCTCTCAAGCTATCTGACTATGTTGTTACTGAAGCAGGATTTGGTGCAGATCTTGGTGCTGAAAAATTTTTAGATATAAAATGTAGAAAGGCTGGATTAAAACCAAGCTGTGTTGTGATTGTTGCGACTATTAGAGCATTAAAGATGCATGGAGGTGTGGAAAAAGAAAATCTTAAAAAAGAGGACACCGACTCTTTAAAAAAAGGTTTAGTTAATTTAGAAAGGCATATTTTAAATATTAAAAAATTCGGATTAGAACCAATTGTAGCAATTAATCATTTTGCTTTAGATACAAAAAAAGAGATAGATGTTGTCCTTAATTTTTGTAAAAATATGAATGTCCAGGTTAGTGAATGTAAACACTGGGCAATGGGAGGAAAAGGCACAACTGACCTTGCTAAAAAGGTAGTCAAAACATGTAAAGATTCAAAAAAAAATAATTTCAAACTTTTGTACGAAGATGATTTAAATCTTTGGGATAAAATCGAAAAAATCGTCAAAGAAATTTATAGAGGTAATGGAATTACTTCAAACGAAGATGTAAAAGAACAACTAAAAATTTTTGAGAATAACGGCTACAAGAGTTTACCTGTTTGTATAGCTAAAACCCAATATAGTTTTTCAACAGATCCTAAGTTAAAAGGAGCTCCATCAAATCATGAAATTCCAATAAGAGAGGTGAAACTATCATCAGGGGCTGAGTTTATTGTAGTTGTTTGTGGATCTATTATGACTATGCCTGGTCTACCAAAAATTCCTGCTGCCAATAATATTAAGATTAACAAAAAAGGTGACGTTGAGGGACTATTTTAGTTTACCAATTAATACTTAATTTCTTATTATTACATATGGTCTCGAGTATGTTGAACATTAAAGGGAATTCATTTTTTTCAAGTTCCTTTAAAAGAATTGGACCAATTTCAAGTGCTAATTGTGCACCTTCAACTGTAATATCTTTCATAAATTTTTCTTTAGCATCTTTATATAAAGTTCCTTGTCCTAAATATTTTCCCATCTGACTATTTCTCCCACCTATTGCACTTACATAAAGATCTCCCAAACCAGCAAGTCCATAAACTGTTGTTTCGTCACCACCAAAGTATTTGACAAATTTTACCATCTCAGAAATTGAGCGATGAATTAAAGATGCTGAGGTATTCAAAAAGTATTTTGATTTTATACTTTCAGGTGCACTTGGGTTACTTAGACCTTCAGATGCACCGATTAACATAGAATAGATATTTTTAATTGCACCACAAAATTCTACTCCTTTTATATCTTCAGATGTCTCTGTCGAATAATATTCAGTTGTTATTATTTTCTGTATTAAATTTGCTGTATCTTTGTTTTCACTTGCAATTACTGTGCCTGTTCTAATCTTATTTGCTAGTCCAGCTGCAAGACAAGGTCCTTTTATTGCTGATACGACCACATCATCAAAACCATTTTTTTTAAGTTCATTTTTAATCTTGTATGAAATGGTAATTAATTTCCCTGCTTCAATACTCAAACCCTTTGTTAATAACACTATATTAAGTTTCTTGCTTTCCATTTGAGAAATTTGGTCAATAAACCAATCAACTCCTAGAGAGCTTACCGCGCATACAATTAAATCAGCATCTGAATAATCCTTAATTTTTTCAAATTTTTCAAATTTGAGTTTTTTGGGCAAAGCTACTTTCAATGCAGGATGAGTTGATTTTGATATTTCATCAATTAAATTATTTTCGAGGTGAGTACCAATTAAGGTAACATCATTACCATTTTCAATACAAGGGATCGTGAAAGCCGAGCCCATTGCACCAGCACCAATTATAATAATTTTAGACATATATGATAATCTCTATGCACTAATTATTTGATTTAGTCTAGCCTAAGAGTTACCTTATAATTTCTTACTATTTAAACAAATGCAGAAAAAACTATACCTTAATCAAAAATTTACAAAGTTTATCAATAATGAAAATTTTGAATTTGACCGTTCAAAAATACTAAAAATCTTAAATGGTGATTTAATAGAAGATGCTTATAAAACAATATCAAACTGGCAAAAATATCAACCTACCCCGTTAGAAAGTTTAAATAAACTTTCCAAAGAATTAGAGTTAAAAAATATATTTTACAAAGATGAATCTAAAAGATTTGGACTCAAATCTTTTAAGGCCCTTGGTGGAGCCTATGCTGTGGAAAAAATAATTAAAGGGAGAAAAGATATTACAGTCTCAACAGCTACAGCAGGAAATCATGGAAAATCAGTCGCTTGGGGAGCAAAAAATTTGGGGTTAAATTGTAAAATTTTTATTAGTGAAAATGTAAGCGAAACAAGAGCTGAAGAAATGAGAAATTTAAATGCTGAAGTAATTAGAGTTAAAGGGAATTATGATGACTCTCTTAATATATGTAAGAAAGAGTCAAAAAAAAATAATTGGGAGATTATTCAAGATGTAGCATGGCCAAATTATGAACTCGTTCCAAAACTTACAATGGCTGGATATTCGACGATGATAAAAGAAATTTCAGTCCAAACTAATGAGTATATAACACACATTTTTTTACAAGCTGGTGTCGGAGGTATGGCGGCAGGTGTAGTTGCAGGTGTAGCTTATTATTTTAAAAAGGTGCCAAAAATTATTATTGTTGAACCTGAAAATGCAAATTGTGTAATGAAAAGTATTGAAAATAATACCCCCACAAGTGTTAATATTAAGAAAGAAAGTATAATGGGTGGTATGTCTTGTGGAGATGTGTCGTTAGTCCCATGGCAAATACTAAAAAATTCTGTAAATAATTGTATAACTGTTTCAGATAAATTCGTCCCGCAAACTGTAGCAATGTTAGCAGATAAGGTAGTAAGTGATATTTCAATAGTAGGAGGTGAGTGTTCAACACCAGGAATCACAAGTTTAATTTCATGTTGTAATAATGAAAAAAAAAGGATTACTTTAGAAATAAATGAAAATTCAAATATATTATTAATTGGTTGTGAAGGATCTGCAGATATGGAACTTTACGATAAGTTATTAACTGAGGGGAAAAAATTCATTTAATTATATGAAAAATTTAAGTGACAAAGAAGTTTATAAATTATTTAAACCAGAGCTTTCCCCAAAAAAAATGCTTGAACTGGGAGTTTTTGGTGGATCTTACTTTGGAAATAACATTAAAGAATATCCAAAAAATTGGTTTGTAAAGGCTAAGCTGAGTAAAACTTTTGACGTAAATATTAATAGATTTAAAGTTAAAGCAGGGCTTTCTAGAGAACATTGGATTGAGAAAGGTTGGATATTCAAAGAAGATCCATTGGGCTGGTTCCAATGGTACTGTAGATACTCAATGGGAAGAAGAATACCAAAGGTAGATATAACTCAAATTAAAAGATGGAAGAATTTTAGAAGACATGTAACGGCTATTGAAAAAAATTGTGAAAAAGGAAATTTAACTTGCAGAAGAAGACAGAGGCAAGCTATTTTACAATGGGCATACGATCCGCATATTTAATCGCCTATAAAGTGGTGAATAATTTTTCTCACTTGACTTTCAATTCTATGTTCAAACAGATAAATTCCTTGCCATGTACCTAATAATAATTCTTTTTTTTTTACACTTAAAGAAATTTGATTATTTGTAAGGGCAGACTTAATATGTGCTGGCATATCATCCTTGCCCTCTGATTTATGAATATAAGATTGTTCATCCATAGGAACTAATCTATTAAAATAGTTTAATAAATCTGTTTGTACATCAGGGTCAGCATTTTCTTGAACAATTAAGGAAGCGCTTGTGTGTTGAACGCTTAAATTTAAAATTCCATCATTAAAAGAATTTTCATTGATCCAATTTATAGTTTGATTTGTAAAATTATATAGTTTTTGTCCGTTTGTTTTTAGCCTTAATTCAAAAAACTTTTGCTTCATTTTTTAGTTTTAAAGTCAATTCCGTACTCTGATCTTGGTCCTTTCCTTAATCCATATGGACCTGCTATAAATATGGTAAGAGGTTTTGTTCCAGGTTTAATATCAATTCTATGATGTGTATTTGCAGATCTAAAACCAATATATCCTACTGGTCTCCAAAATTTCCCGGTTTTTAAGGTTTCAAAATATCCATCCCTAAGTATTATTGTCATAAATGGGAATGGATGATTATGAACGCCTTCCCCATGATCATCATCTAACATTTCGTGTATCAAAACATTAAAAGGAAACCACTTAGGTCTATGTCTAAAAATTAAATAATATCTATTCATCCAAGGTTTAGCTTTTTTATATTGAGGATGGGATGGCCCTCTATCTAATACAACTTTTTTTCTTCCGAGTTTCTCAAGAATTTTAAGTAGCATTAATTTAATCTAATAATTGAATTATCTTTTGCAATATATAAACTTTTATTAAAATAAACAGGTCTTTGAAGTTTGTCATTATCTAATTTGATCATTTTTTTAATTTTACCCTCTTTAAAATTTATTACCAAAATTCTTCCATTTTTTGTTGAAAGATAAATGTTTAATTTGCCAACCAAAAAACCTATTGGCTGATATTCTTTTTTTCTTCTTTTTTTAAAATCTTTTAATAAATCATTTATTCTTATTATCTGTCCGGTCTGTTTGTTCATTACTATTAGCAAACTGTTATCTGAAATGGTAACCAAGTACTCACCAATCAATGCAGGTCTCAGTTCTGAGCTGAAATCTTGTTTCCAATTTATCGTGCCTGACAGTAAATCAATTGAAAAAAATTGGTTATTATTATTTGAGACGAAAATTGAATTTTCATCAGACACAATGTCCGATAATTTCAGAAAATAAGTATTTCCAAAAGATACATTTGACTGAGTGGGTGTCTGCCAAATTATCTTTCCATTTAAAATATTTACGGCAGTAATATCTCCTATAGAGTTACTAAAATAAACTTTATTATTATTTATTATCAGAGATTGTTTCTTCTGAGATCTTAATAAAGATTGTTGAGTCTTAACTGACCATAAGAGATCCCCTGTTTCCATAGAAAAACATCTCAATTGATTTTCCATGTCAATCACCAAAGCTTTATTTTCAAAAGTTTTTATTTGAGAGTTAAATGATGATGAGTGTTTTTTCTTCCACTTGATTTGTCCAGTATTTTTATTAATTACATAATAGTTAGCTATGCTATCGGCAACAAATAGATCTTCTCCACTTTTGCCGAAAAATAAAATTGGTTGTAATTTTTTGTCTTGTTTCGAGTAATAATTTTGTCTCCATACTACATCTGAATTGTTATCAAATTTTATTATAGATCCATTGCTATCAAAATAAAATAATTGATTTTTATCTAATAATATTTCAGGTTCAAAATTTGAAAAGGAGCTTATTGTCTTAAAACTATATTTAGACATTTTTTTAAGATTTGCTTCAAAATTTACAAATCCATCATTATTTAACTGCAAATTATTTTCTGTTTTCAAATTTTTTGGAATAGATATTTTTAGGTTTTGATTAAATTCATTCAAAGATTGTTTTTTTTCTGTGAGCAAAACTGAATTTGAACTTTTATCTACAAATATTTTTTTTTCTTTAGTCCAAAACTTTGAATTAGGATTCAATGAACAACTGAGAATAAATAGAAATAAAACTAAATAAATATATTTTTTAACCACTGAAGTTCCTTTTTAATCGTCTTTCAGCTTCAATTTTGATTTCATTGTTAGTTAATTCAGAATTAACTATCTCCTCTAGAAAATCTTTTAACTTTATCAAATTATTATTGTGGTCAAAATAGTCTGCCATAAGGAGTAATGCGTGGGATTTCCATATACTTTCCGATTTGAGTATAGGATTTAACATTTCGAGCAGCTCATTCTCCGAAGCAATATCTGCATTGTATATAGCCTTTTTATATATGATAAGATTTTTAATCTCTTTTTCCTTTTGAGACTTTATTACTATGTCAAAAAAATTGTTAATTTCTTTTTGATCATTAACCAATTCATTTTCAATGATAAAATATAAGGACAAAGCAGAATAAATTGGATCTTTTTGTTTTATAATTTTTACTAATTGTTCAATATCATTGATGTTTTCAATCGTTATTTTTTTCAAAGTGATTTGATTATAAATTTCAGCTATCTCTAATTTTGCTCTTTTTTTGTATTCTTGATGTCCAAAATATATAAATAGCACCAACAATATTGATACTAATGAACCTATTAATTTTTTATAATTATTTGAAAAAAAATTTTTTATTTTTTCAATTCTAGTGTTTTGATTAATTATTTCTATATCTTCAGACATTGTTAAATTGTATTTCTTAAAACGTATTGAAGTATCCCGCCGTGTTTATAGTATTCTAACTCATTGTTAGTATCTATTCTGCACAGCATTCTAATTTTTTTTATTTCTCCATTTTGGTATTTGAATTCTACAGATAATTTATCCCCAGGACTTAATCCTTTTTCAATTCCATTAACTGTAATTATTTCTGATCCTATAAGTTTTAATTTTTTTCTGTCTATGCCATCTATGAATTGTAATGGCAATATTCCCATCCCAATTAAATTCGATCTATGAATTCTCTCAAAACTTTCAGCAAAAACAGATTTTACTCCTAAAAGTTTTGTGCCCTTTGCAGCCCAGTCTCTTGAAGAGCCTGTTCCATATTCCTTGCCGCCGATAACTATTAAATCGGTTTTTCTTTTTTTATACTCCTCTACGGCTTCAAACACTGGCATAACTTTTTCCTCAGGGTACAATTTAGTATAACCACCCTCAGTTCCTGGTGCCATCTCGTTTTTAATTCTAATATTTGCAAAGGTTCCTCTCATCATTACCTCATGATTTCCTCTTCTAGACCCATAAGAATTAAAATCTTTTTGTAACACTTGATTTTTCATGAAATAATCACCTGTAGGACTTTCTTTTTGAATTGAGCCAGCTGGTGATATATGATCTGTAGTAACCATATCTCCTAAAATTAATAAAGGTCTTGCGTTAACTATATCTTTAAATCCATCGGGGCTATCTTTTAGATTATCAAAGAACGGAGGTTTTTTTACATAAGTTGAATTATCATCCCATTCATAAATACTACTTTCTTTTGTTTTAATATTTTGCCATTGTGAAGGTCCTTTGGATACATTTGAGTATCTATTTATAAACATTTCTGCATTCAGAGAGTCGCTTAATGTTTTTTCAATTTCTTTATTCGATGGCCAAATATCTTTTAAAAAAATGTCTTTTCCATCTTTAGATTTGCCTAACGAGTCTTTATAAAAATCAAACTTCATATGTCCAGCTAATGCATACGCCACTACTAAAGGGGGTGATGCCAAGTAATTTGCTTTAATCAAAGGTGAAATCCTTCCTTCAAAATTTCTATTACCTGAGAGAACTGAAACAGCGTAAATATTATTTTTTTGAATGGCTGAGGATATATTTTCTGGTAATGGACCAGAGTTACCGATACATGTTGTACAACCGTAACCAACAAGGTTGAAACCGAGCTTATCTAAGTAAACATTTAAACCAGCCTTTGCTAAATAATCTGTAACCACTTGGGACCCTGGCGCAAGAGAAGTTTTTACCCACGGCTTTGTTGTTAATCCAAGATCACAAGCTTTCTTTGCGAGCAAACCAGCGCCAATTAATACATTGGGATTTGATGTATTTGTGCATGAAGTTATTGCCGCTATTAAAATAGAACCATCTTTAATCTCATAATCTGTTCCGTCAACTTTTGAAATGGAGAAAGTTTCCCTTTTTGTAATACTTTTAAAATTAAAATCAAAATTTTTGGAAGCTTCTGTTAATAAAACTTTATCTTGAGGTCTTTTAGGACCAGAAATTGTTGGAACAACTGTAGACATATCTAATTTAAGAGTATCAGTAAAAACTATATTATCACTTACCCATAACCCTTGTTCTTGTGCATATTTTTTAACTATATTAACTTGATTTTTATCTCTGCCAGAAAATTCTAAATATTTTAAGGTTTCTTCATCGATTGGAAAGAAGCCACAGGTTGCTCCGTACTCTGGTGCCATATTAGCTATTGTTGCTCTGTCAGCCAGAGTTAGATTTTTAAGTCCCTCTCCATAAAATTCAACAAACTTTCCAACAACACCTTTGTCCCTTAGCATTTTAACAACTGTCAAAACTAAGTCGGTAGCTGTTGTTCCTTCGGGAAGTTTATTTGTTACCTCAAAACCAATTACTTCAGGTATTAACATAGAAATCGGTTGCCCCAGCATACCAGCCTCAGCTTCTATACCTCCTACTCCCCAACCAAGAACAGATAAACCATTTACCATAGTAGTATGGCTATCAGTTCCTACTAAAGTATCTGGGAAAATGTAGTCTTTATCCTCAAATTTTTCTTTCCATACTACTTTGGAAAGATACTCAAGATTAACTTGATGGCATATCCCAGTTCCTGGAGGAACTATTCTAAAATTATCAAAAGCTTGCTGTCCCCACTTCAAAAAAGAATATCTCTCAGCATTTCTTTGAAATTCAATTTCAACATTCTGTTTTAATGAGTCTGGTGTTGAAAACTTATCAACTTGCACTGAATGGTCGATTACCAAATCGACTGAGGACAATGGATTGATTATTTGTGGATCCTTATTTTTTTCTTTGACAGCTTCTCGCATGGCAGCTAAATCTGCAACTGCAGGTATTCCTGTGTAGTCTTGTAGGAGCACTCTAGCAGGTCTATACGCAATTTCTGTCTCGGACTTTTTATCTTTAAGCCATTTTTGCAAAGCAAGAATTTGATCTTTGGTGACTGTCTTACCATCTTCATACCGTAGTAAATTTTCTAATAAAACTTTTAATGATTTCGGTAGTTTCTCTATATCTTTTAAACCATTCTTTTCTGCAATTTTCAAAGAAAAATAATTATATTCTTTTTGATTAATGTTGATCGATGTAAGTGAATTAAAAGAATTTTTATTTCCTGGTTTCATATCAAATTATTTTTTTGAGTAAAAAGTAAGCTGACATAACATAATAAAATAATTAAATAAATTTATCATTTGTCGCAAATTTACTAGCAAATTAAGCTACCGGTAACCCATCTTCAGTTTTTTGGGAAGGGTGAAGTAATACTACTTTTCCTTCTTGATCTATTGCACCAAGTATTAAAACCTGGGAAACAATACCAGCAATATTTTTTTCTGCAAAATTACAGACACCAATAACTTGTTTGTTCTTCAAATTTTCCTCATTATAATAATGTGTAATTTGGGCAGAAGATTGTTTAATGCCTATTTCTTTTCCAAAATCAACCCTTACAACTAGCGAAGGTTTTCGGGCTTTTTCATTTTTTTTGACTGAAATTACAGTACCGATTCTTAAGTCTATCTTGTCAAATTGATCATAGGATATTTGTTCTTTCATGGAATTAATATATAATTCTTTTTACGAATGAGTACAGAAAATAATTCAGATAAATTATATAACGATTCAATTAAAATCCTCTCTGATTTAATAGGTTTTAAAACTATTTCAGGTGAAGATAATAACTCAATAATAAATTACTGTGAAAAAATTTTAGGTGACGCCGGTGCATCATCATTTAAAGTATTCGATAATGATAAAAAAAGGGTAAACCTATTTTCAACCTTAAAATCAAAAAAAAAGAATGGAAAAAAATCTATAATTTTTTCAGGTCATACTGATGTGGTACCTGTAACAAAAAGTTGGTCAACTGATCCTTTTAAAGCAACAATCAAGGATGATAAATTATTTGGAAGAGGATCGTGTGATATGAAGGGTTTTTTGGCTTGTGTGTTAGCCTATGCGCCAGTATTTTCCTCCGAAAAATTAGATCGAGATATCCATTTTTCTTTTACTTTTGATGAAGAAACAGCGTGCCAAGGAGCACCCCTTTTAATAGATGAATTAAAAAAAAGAAATATAAAAGATTCTTTGTGTATTGTTGGAGAGCCAACTAATATGAAAATAATTGATGCTCATAAAGGTTGTTACGAATACACGACACATTTTTATGGTCTTGCTGGTCATGGTTCACAGCCTGACAAAGGAGTTAATGCAGTAGAATATGCCTCGAAATTTATTCAAAAACTTATGCAATTAAGAGAAGTTTTAAAAAAAAGAAAACCTAAAAATTCTGTATTTAACCCACCATATACCACTTTACAAATTGGAGGTATTTCTGGGGGAATTGCGAGGAATGTAATAGCTGACAAATGTAAAGTTGATTGGGAATTAAGACCTGTTGTAAAAGAAGATGGGGTCTTTATTAATAACGAAATAGATAAATTTGTAAAAACAGAATTACTTCCAGAAATGCAAAAGATCTATCCAAAATCTGAGATACGAAAGGAAGTAATCGGAGAAATTATAGGGTTCAATAGAGAAAAAAATTCTGAGGCTTGTGAGTTAGTATCAAGCATTACTGGAGATAATTCACGCGAAGTTGTGTCTTTTGGTACAGAGGCAGGGCTTTTTCAAGAAATTGGAATTAGCACAGTTGTTTGTGGACCTGGATCAATTGAACAAGCACATAAAGTTGATGAATTTATTCAGTTAGAAGAATTAAAAAAATGTCTTAAGTTTTTGGATGGTGTTAAAGAAAAATCAAAATTTAATTAGCCCAACCACCTACTGATTTAACTTCTAAAAATTCCAATAAGCCTTCTTTTCCTGCTTCACGACCTATACCAGAGTGTTTGAACCCACCAAAAGGTGCATCAACCGCTATACCAGCTCCGTTAACATCTACCATTCCAGATCTAAGTTTTCTTGCGACTCTATTGGCTTTTTCTTTATCTTTAGTTTGAATGTAATTAGTTAGACCGTAATCAGTATCATTTGCAATACTTATTGCCTCTTCCTCGTTTTCGAAAGGTATAATTGAAAGCACAGGACCAAAAATTTCAGTTCTTGCAATTTCCATTTGATTATTAACATCAGCAAATGCCGTAGGTTTAACAAAGTAACCTTTATCTATTCCATCAGGTTTTCCCACTCCCCCTGCAACAAGTTTAGCACCTTCATCAATACCTTTTTGAATAAGTGATTGTATTTTTTTGTATTGTACTTCAGATACTACTGGACCGATGTGCTCCCCTTCTTTTTTAGGATCTCCAACTTTCATAGTATTTGCAAATTTTTTTACTCTTTCAACCGCCT